>JAFWWU010000061.1 GCA_017523285.1 Ruminococcus sp. | reverse complement strand
TGACTTGCCGATCTTGGGTGCACCTGCGAAGATATACAATCCTTGTCCAAGCAGATTTTCTACGCTGAACGGAATCGGTGCAATGGGTGTGGACATAATTTCCTCACAGGAAATGGTTTGTAACGTTTTCATTTGCATTCCTTCTTTCTTTGATAAATTTCTTGGTTTTAACCTCCTTCCTGTTTTGGATTTTAAAAAATGCTTGTGTCAAAAGACACGCCACCCCATCCGGGTGACTTCACTGCTGCTAAACGCAGCAGCACTTTCCTTCAAATCGAAGGTGCCGGAAATTCTCTGACAGGATTACTCCTGCCCCCGCCGGCAAAAGGAACAGCTTCGGCTGATTGGCGTCCTGAGCAATCACATAGAACTGGGTCTCTTGGACTACAAAATCCAAGCCGCTTTTTACGGAAGTACCTTACCCCAACTTTCATTGCCTTACAAAGCTGGCTCTGCTTTGCTGATCTTCGCATATTTTCTCGCTCGCTCTTTCGAGGTCGTGGCGTATGGAGATCTCAGCTGACGGAAGTTCATCCATCATCGGAGTACGACGTACCGAAGTGTTGGTATTCAATTTTCAAGGTTCTCAGAAGGGCTTTTTATTTACCCTTCTACTCTATAGGGACTGGGAGAGGCATTTTGTAGACCCTATTATAAATTCCCTTCACTATATAGCCGGAGAAAACGGGCATTTTACGCACAAACGAAAAAACTTTGTAGGAGTGCATAAATCACACTACTGTTTTTTGTGCGTTTTGATGTTTTCACCAACCTCTAATATTCTATAGGCAGAAAAAATGCGATTTCGCAACAAAAATTTTTTCAAAACAGAAAACTTCGTAGCGTTGCACAGAATCTGAATTCATTTTTTATGCAGATTGCTGTTCAGCAGTTTTCTGCTCTATAGGTAGTGAGAGAAGTATTTTGAGAAAGGTGAAAAATTACCCTCTATATTTCTCTAGTAACTTTTTGAGGAATTGTCAGGGAAAAATTTTTGTTCATCCGGAAACTTTGTATCCTTGCACAAATTTTGATTTTACTTTGATGCATTTTGACAAACGTTTTTCAGCCTTCATTTATTAACCAACGAAAACTAGCATTTTACAAGTGCGAGAGAAAAGTTTGTATCCTTGCACAAAACTCCAATTGATTTTTATGCAGATTGCTGTTTATCCCCCCTTCTACTCAATAGGCAGTGGGAGAATCATTTTCACCACCCTCTTTCAAAAAAATTTTTCAGAAAACAAAAAGAGCTCCTTTCCTCGTCAAGCGAAGAAGAAGCTCTAAGTCATCGTACGAAACAATCGGGCAAATAAAAAAGCCGCCGAATCAAACAGACGCAATTATCCTTCAGGATAGAACAACAAAATGTTCACGTCAAGTCTGGTTTCGTACGGCGCTTGGTAGCTCAGTCATAATGACTGTCTCCGCTTGCTCGATTAGAAATCGTTATATTCAGTTTTTAACAGGATTTCTCCTGTGATTTCATTCTAACACACAAAGAGGCAGATGTCAATATGAAAATCAAACTTGCATATAAATTCATCCAACTGCACAGTCACCACGAAACGAACGTTCGATTTGTTGGCGGAGTGCACAAAAATCTGCAAGTCCATATATTGAAGACCTGCAGATTGAGTTAAAACTGTATTGTGTCACCGTTGCTCTGTGCTTGCTTTGCTGCAATCAGTGTATGCTTTACAATCAGAAGTTCCAGAGCAGTTCTTACATCGTTTTCTTCTTTTCCTTCTGCCATAAGCTCTGCAACAGCGTTGCCCATGACATTGTATTTCTCACCGTGCTAGATTATGTTACTGACTACTGCGATGCATTCTGCGAAGCGGAGATCTGTGTTGTAAGCTTTAACAGGTTCAGTAATTATTGTGTGAAGCAAGCGGGGCAGCTTGATAATCTGCATTTGGTGGTGGGGTAGATTGTGAAAGATAATCATTCGATTCACTTCGAAGAAAGAATGCACTGTTTCAATTTCCGCTGCACAAATTAATGCTTCTGACCGTATCTCTGACCTTCAGCACAAAAGCAGGGGATACGGAAAGTTCATCAATGCCCATACGCAGGAAGGTTTCCGTCAGGCTTGTATCCGCCGCAAGTTCACCACAGATGCCGATCCATTTTCCATGCTTGTGTGCATTCTCCGCTGCCATTTCAATCAGGCGCAGAATAGCTTCATGATGGACATCGCAGAAACGATCAATTGCAGGATTCTGTCGGTCACAGGCGAGTGTGTACTGCGTAAGATCGTTTGTGCCGACGCTGAAGAAATCCACCATCGGGGCGAGTCGGTCACTGATGAGTGCCGCCGCGGGTGTTTCGATCATGATGCCAAGCTCTGTATCTTCTGCATATTCGATGCTTTCCTTTCGCAGCTCTGCTTTGACTTCATCGCAAAGGGCGAGAATTTCTTCCAGTTCCCATACATTCGCAATCATCGGGAACATGATGCCGAGGTTGCCAAATACCGATGCTCTGAACAATGCCCTCAACTGTGTTCGGAAAACCTCCTGACGATTAAGACAGAGGCGGATTGCACGTATACCAAGTGCAGGATTTTCTTCTTTTGGCATACGGAAATAATCGCACTGCTTATCCGCACCGATATCCAGTGTGCGTATGATAACTTTTTTACCGGCCATGCTTTCCAGTGCACGCTTATAGATCCGGAACTGTTCATCCTCAGAGGGATAGTCAGTATTTTCCAGATAGAGGAATTCACTTCTGAAAAGACCTATACCTCCTGCATCATTCAGCAGCACTGCACCGATATTATCCACGCTGCCAATATTTGCGTAGATATTGATTTTTCTGCCGTCAAGCGTAATATTTTCCTTGCCCTTGAGTTTCTGAAGCAGTGCTTTCTTTTCCTGTTCTTCGGCACATTTTTTCTCGGCTGTTTCAATTGTTGCATCATCAGGATCAAGTATAAATTCCCCCGTGAATCCGTTTACAACAGCCATATCTCCGTCCTTGACCGCAGACAGAAACTCCTCGCCGACGCCGATAATTGCAGGAATATTCATGTTTCTTGCAAGAATTGCGGTATGTGAATTCGAGGAGCCGTGTGCCGTCACAAACGCAAGTACCCTGTCCTTGTCAAGCGTGACTGTTTCACTGGGGGCTAAGTCATCCGCACAGATGATCACCGGTTCGTCCGACTGTGTTTCTGTGCTTCCGCCATTTGTCAGACAGCCTATGATACGATTTGAAATATCCCTTACATCGGCGGATCTTGCCTGCATATAGGCATCGTCCATCGCTGCGAACATTTCCGCAAAATTATCTCCTGTGATTGCAACAGCATATTCCGCATTGACATTCTGGGTTGTGATCATTTCTGTGATGGCATCGTTATAATCCTCATCCTCTACCATCATC
>JAFWWU010000060.1 GCA_017523285.1 Ruminococcus sp. | reverse complement strand
TATGTTGTAATACAAGTATACCTATGCTTCCGTTGAATGCTTATGAAAAAGAAAATGAGTTCAAACTTTACATCAATGATACAGGATTGCTCATGTCTATGTTTGGGTTTGCAACTAAACAGGCATTGCTAAACGGAAAACTTATAGGACCTGCTAAAGGCGGTATCTACGAAAACTTTGTCGCTGAGACTCTTATTAAGAATGGATATACTCTTCATTACTATAAACCTGATGACAATTCCGAACTGGAATTTGTTATTGAAAAGGATGGAGAAGTTGTTCCTATTGAAGTTAAGGCTGGTAATACAGCAACCAAGTCATTGAATAAGTTCATAGATAACTTTAATCCAAGCATAGCGTATAAACTGATCAGTGGTAATCTTGGAATAAACGATTCGAAATACACATTACCACATTTTCTGACTATGTTTATATGATCACCGTGCTTAGCATCTTGATATATTACTATACTGAATAAGTAGTAAATGAAAGGCGGACATGCTTACTGAAGTGTTGAAGGAGATAACAGGCTTGCGCATTACTTTGCAAGCGTATTTAAGTGTTACTACTCAATCAAACACTATAAATCCTATGAAAGTTTCAGTACTCATTTATCAGCTACTAAAGCTCCTCAAAAAGACGGTAAAGGATATGAAGCTATCAAAAATGTATCAATTTCTTCAGGTATGAAGTGGTTGAAAAATATTTCTGCTTGTAAGCCTTTAACTGATTTACTATTCCAATTTTGTATATTGTACTGAATGCTTCACAAGCTATTAAACATATCTCAAAGTTTATTTCAGGTATCTGGCAGATTCATCCGTTCTGTGAGGGCAATACTTGAACAACAAATGATATCTATTCCACAACGATGTTTCTTGAACAATTTATGGAGAATCTGCTGACAGGCGCACATCATGACCTGAAAAACAGATATATGCACATCGACTATTCAGAGACATCCCAAAGTGCAAATTCAAATATTTCAAAGTGCAAAAATTGCACTTTAGAAGAACTGGCAATACTTCGTGAGATTTCAAATAATCCCTCTATTACTCAGAAATTACTTGCTGAAGCAATTGGTAAATCTGAGCGTACTGTAAAATCCAGAACAGTAGACTTGCAAAACAGAGGCTTATTGCGCAGAAAAAATGGTAAGCGAAACGGTCAGTGGGAAGTTCTTGTAGAAGTCTGAGTTATGATTAACATTGGCGCTACAAATTAGGAAGTAGTGGTTAAACTATTGTAATTATAGAAAAAAGCACATCACTTTTGAAGTAAGTATTGTAAATGAAATAAAATATGCAACGAAAATAATGCCATTGCTAAAATGTGATAATGAGTTTTAAGTTTTTTGTAATTTACTTTCTACTTTTGCTGACACTTACTATGAATAATTAACTATTGATTATATAAGCAAAAGTATGTTATAATGTAGCTATAATTGAAATTAGAATATTTTTCATGAGGAAGAAAAAATGAAAAAAATAATATTATTTCATGGTACTGCTGATAAAGTTATAGTTCCAACCTATGGACTCGGAAATGAAAAGCACGACTATGGTAAAGGTTTTTATCTTACTGAAAATGTTAAACTTGCTAAAGAATGGGCTGTTTGTCGTCCTGATGAGACAAATGGATGGGTACATAAATTCGAAATCGATATAGACGGACTTCAAATACTAGATTTTCAGAAAAAGAATGTTTTATCCTGGCTTGCGGAACTTATGAAGCATAGGGATGCATCCGATTCAAAACGTTATCGAATGCTTTCAAAGAAGTTCATAGATAAGTATGGTGTTGATACTGAAGGTTATGATATAATTAAAGGTTGGAGAGCAGATGCTTCATACTTTTATATAGCAAAAGAATTTGTTCGTGATAATATTGATCTTGATATTCTGCCTGAATTATTATCACTTGAAGGTCTTGGTATACAGTATTGTCTGAAGTCTGAAGAAGCTTTTTTAAGACTTCATGAGATTAATGAAGCTATTATGCCCGTAGATTACAGCGAATTTAATGAAAAATATAATCAGCGTGATGTATCGGCAAGAAGAAAAATGCGTGAATTAGTAGATTCTGATGCCAATAAAGTAACAAATGTATTCAGTACACTTTTTAAGGAGTGAAACAATGAGAGCGTATTCAGAAGATTATTTGATTGATGTTGTTGAGAATCAAGGGAAACTTTTTGATTTTGTTGCACAATCATATCCTGATAAGAACACTGAGGACTTTATAATACACTATATGAATAGCAAAACCAGAAGCAGTATTGATAAATCTCAGGCTTATGTCAATACGATGTCTGCAAAAGAACTGTGGGATTATTTTATGAAGAATGATAATTATGTTCTGAAAGAAGGTAATGCTCTTGACGGATTTATGCCTGACTGGATAGGTGAATTTTATGCTTATTATCAGTGGTATTATAATTTACCAAGTTCAGAGGTGATAAAAAAAGTCCCACTAGACTTTATAAAAAAAGCCTATATAGGACTTCATGATCTGGAACTTGAACTTGCAGTACAAAAAGTAGGTGTGCCTGAATGAGTATAGTTTGTTTTCATAATCCTGATGAAGAAAATGGATACCTGAGTAATTGGTATCTTTCTGACTTTACTGTAGACGACATTAAGTTTTCATCAATGGAACAGTATATGATGTATCGGAAAGCTACGTGTTTTCACGATGATAAAATTGCTGCACAGATACTCGAAACCAATGCTGTTGCAAAAATAAAAGCACTTGGACGTCTCGTGTCAGGTTACGATGATCATCATTGGAATGGTGTACGTCAAGTAGTTGTTTACGAAGGACTTGTAGCGAAATTCACTCAGAATCCACAATTACTACAATTATTAAAGAATACAAAAGACGATATATTAGCTGAGTGTGCAGTAAAAGACAGAATATGGGGAATAGGACTTTCAATGACAGATTCTGATAGACTCATTCGTGCAAAATGGAAAGGCCAGAATTTGCTCGGCTATGTTCTTATGATGGTAAGAGATAAAATAGCAATATAATCATAATTTTAGTCAAGTATTCATGTGATTTGAACCTCGTTTTTTCTACCCCAAAACTGACCCCAAAACCTTATTCCTGAGCATATCACGGTGGGTAAGCTGAGGAAAGCACTAAAATACAAACCACGAAATATAGCCGTAATCCTACTAAATTAAGTAAGATTAATTATGTTATACATAATATATGTATTCCCTCATAACCCGAAGGTCGTTGGTTCAAATCCAGCCGCCGCAACCAGAAACCCTCGTAAACACGTTGTTTTACGAGGGTTATTTTTTTGTATATAAAATTCTACCCCAGTTTTACCCCAAAACTTAATATATAATTGGGGTAAAAATAAATAGGCTCATGCATACTGTGCGTGAGATTAGTAAGAAAAGTACATTGTTAACATAGAATACAGTGAGGTTCTGGAATTCAGTTCTGAACACAATTAATAATATATGTAGTTAATGTAAAAAAGTGCAGTCCGTAGTCTGGCTGCACTGATTTATTTGAGTACAAAATTAAAAGATGGAATTCATAAGTGTCTCCGTTTAGTTATTATTTCTTAATACTGCGATTGTGTACGATATTTAATTGATTTTCAAAAGCTCACGCTTCATAATACACAGATCAAATATATCGAGTCTGTTATCATTGCAGAAATTTCCTGCTCTCCAGTCGGCAAGTGTTACATCCGGAACACCAAGCAGCCATTTCTGGAGTGCAACCGCATCGGCAATATTAAATGTACCGTCAGCATTCACATCACCGTTTGGTGCTTGTGTGACAAGCTGCAATCTGTTCGTGGACAGTGTGTTCTTGTTATCAAATCTGATTGTCGGATTTTTGCCTGTGACAAGCGGATTGTCGCTGTCGTACATGGCAAGGCATATGATGGCATCCTCGGGAAGTGTGCCGTCATATTCAAACAGAAAGGTCTTTTCTTCTTCATCGTGGAAAGAGCCTTTTTCGATTCTGATCGGTTCGCCGAATGATTTCAGCTTGTTGCTGTACTTGTCTGTGATTTCCGCACACAGGTCAATATTGAAAAATGCGGGAGCAAGTCCTGTGTTTTTAATTGTCACAAGAAGCTGATTATCGTTTCGTTTTGCCGATGTAACAGTGAAATTGTAGCCCAGACGGTTGCACATTTCGTCAATCACTTCTTTTTGTTCCTTGTAGAATTTGTAACTGCAATTGCTGTCCTGATCAAGTGCATAGATCGACATATGGGATATTTCAATTATCTCACAAAAATGCTCAGGAGTCCAGTTCACATAGGAATATTCGTTTTCTCTGACTGTCTCCTTCATCCATGTATATGTCTGATAATTTTCGCCAAGCACAGGCAGATTCGCTTTGTAAGCAGGTCTGAGACTCCATTCTGCATTTGGAATGGAAATCAATCCGTCATCACGCTTTGCAATGCCAATCGAAAGTGCATATTGATATATTTTCCCACGGGCGTTGGATGGAAGTACAATAGTCGTTTCATCAAATGCTTCTCGATAAAAATCAAGCATATCCTTCTGAATATCCAGAGCAGGCATAAATTTCTCATCACCGACTGCAAACGAATTATGCCATTCGCCATAATCACCGAAAGGTCGGATGTCGATAAATTCGACTCTCGGATCACCGTCATATTTTTCAGCCAACGCCTTGGTAAAGTCCTTATGTGCCTGCAAATAGACCGGATCATCCCACTTTGGAAATTCTGTTTCAACAGAGGGATCATCCCGGAGAGGTGCTTTGTTCTTTTCTGCCCCCTTATCGTAAATCCACTGCGGAACATAATCCTCGGACAAATACGAAGAATACGGCATAATGCGGATGCCGTATGTAAGCCCATGCTGTTCACACGCCTCAAGCATCCCGTCGATTTCATCCCAATTGTAAACGCCCTCGGCAGGATTGAGATCACACCATTTGGGCGAACCGCTTACGATTGTGACAACATCCCATGCATGATTATTTGCTGAACCGCCGATTCCATATGCAAAGCCGTTGGAGGAATGAATCATATCCGGAGTATAGGCTGTCATTACGAAGCCTTTGTGAGGATTTGAAACAGGCTCACCGGATTCCTCTGTCTGATAATAAATTGTTGATGTAGTATCAAAATCCTTGTAGGGATCTTCTGTGATATTTCCCTGTTCATTCGGTAGAAAGAGCAGTTCACTGACCATCTCCGCCATTTTGTCTGCACCATCTGCATTCAGATGCAGATAATCGTCAGTATAGTATTCTTCCATCTCGAAATACTTGTTTTCCAGAGAAAGCTCCAGCCATGGACGAAACAGATCAAGCACAACAGCTTGTTCTGTTTCTGCAATCTCATCAATTGCATCGCTGAACCATCTGCTCTTTGGAAGCGGATATTTTCCAGTGTCGTTGATCTGCCCATGCTGCTTGACAAGATATACTGTCATACCCTTAGCTTTTGCACGCTGCACCATATCCGTCATGTTTTCAATATAGCTGCTCGGATCGGGCGCAGCGGGATTTGCACTATACGCCTTCGTATAATCGTTGATTCCCACTGCAAGAAGCAGAATATCACCGCTTTTGCCGTAATGCTCGATTGTGCCGAACAGTGCCTTGTTCAGATCGGAGGAGGTGATGCCGCTTGCGGAGATGTTTCGTACATCGTACTTACTCCCATCCACATAATCGGGGAGAAATTGTCCCCACCCATGCACTGCATCCTCCGTCACATTGTAGCGGCTTGCCGCAGTCGAATCACCACCAATCCAGATGGTCGGTTTTGTTGTTGTTCCCGTGGATGTCTGTTCAATTTCAATCGTGCTGAGGGAAAATTCCGTTCCCACGCCGGAACCTGCATATATATTCAGCTGACCGTCCGTTACAGGAATGGTAAATGAATCCGTAGCATTACTGCCGGTCAGGAAGAACAGCTGTGACACGCCCTCAGCACTGATGATGGTGGACTTCACATCACCCGTAGTCACTGTGATTTTATACACACCTTTTGGCAGATCAACATTGAAGATATGATTCGGTACATCAGATTTGAAGCGTACAGCATCCGCCAATGCACCCGTTCCGCTTGCTGAAACATTTTCTACTGCATCAGTATTTGAAAAGCCGTAGCCTTTGGACTTGTCGTATGCATCCGATGCGGATACCCCGATATATCTGGATTGTCAACCCAAAATTGTACAAAAATTATTTAGCCAAAGAGAGAGTCTTAAACTCAACAGGAGTTAAGTAACCAAGAGAACCATGAATACGAGAATAGTTAAACCAGTGTATATAATCAGAAAGCTGTAATAAAAGT
>JAFWWU010000059.1 GCA_017523285.1 Ruminococcus sp. | reverse complement strand
CTGCTTTGAGGCTTTGAGAATATTCTTTACGCTTCCCGCAAAACCCTCCATATTATTTTCAAGGTCGATAAGAAGCTTTCTTTTCTGCTGTTTTTCTTTAAGAGTGAAAAGAGTTTTTTCAAACTCTACCTTTGCATTTTCAAAGCTATCCTGACGTGACTTATAAAGCATTCCATAGCCGCTGAGTTTGTTTTTCAGCTCATTTGCATTATTATTAGCCTTTTCAAGACGCTTTTCAAGATTTACAATATCATTTTCAAAATTTACAAAGCCACTGCCGAGTTCTTTTTCCTTGTTGTGAAGTGACTGCTCTGCAAATTCTGTTTCATCAATGCTTTTCTGCGCCGCATCAACGAGGAATTTATACTCGTTCTGTTTAATGTAAAGAGAATTTATTTCTGATGAATACTTTTCAAAATCGCTGCTGATTTTTGAAGCATCTTCCTCAAAGCTTCTGAACTGTTCATTCACAGCTGAAATTTCGTCTGCGATTTTCTGCTTTTTATTATTAAGCTCTTCAAGCTTATTTTCAGCAGATTTTATCTCCTCGCACAGCTTTTCCTTTGCGGATTTTTCATCATTACGGCGTGAATTAAGCTCATTGATTTTTTCTTCGCTGTATTTTATATCGTTTTCGTATACAGCTATGTCTGATTTTATTGTTGATGAAGCCTGTTCCTCTTCAATGATTTTCTGACGATATTCTTCGGCTTTTACAGTACTTTCCTGCATTCTGCGATAGCCTGTCTGTATTTTCTCTTCCTGAGCTGATATATCATTTTCAGTATTTTCATATTCTGTTTTGTTAAGCAGAATTTTATCTTCAAGCTCATCAAGCTTCTGTTTAAGTTCTTCAAGGCGATTAACCCATACTGAAATTTCAAGCTTTTTACGAACCTCTGCAAGCTTTACAAACTTTTCAGCCTTTTCAGACTGTATTTTTAAAGGCTCTACTCTGCTTTCAAGCTCTGAAATTATATCGGTAAGACGCAATATATTTTCCTGCGCCGATGTTAATTTCTTTTCAGCCTCATGCTTTTTGTATCGGAATTTTGATATACCTGCGGCTTCTTCGAATATATCACGACGCTCATTGCTTTTTGCACCGACAATTTCTGCAATACGTCCCTGACCGATAATTGAATATCCGTCACGACCAAGTCCCGTATCCATAAAAAGCTCATTGATGTCCTTAAGACGCACAGATTTACCGTTTATCATATATTCACTTTCGCCGCTTCTGTAAAGCTTTCGTGTTACGGCAACCTCATCATCGTAATCGGCAAGAGTCTTATCGGTATTATCTATATTAAGAGTTACAGCAGCAAAGCCCATTGGTTTTCTTGCAACAGTACCGGAAAAAATAACATCCTCCATTTTATTTCCTCGGAGAGTCTTGGTTGATTGTTCTCCCAATACCCAGCGCACAGAATCGCCGATATTACTTTTTCCGCTGCCGTTCGGGCCTACAACTGCTGTAAGTCCTTTATCAAATGTTAAACTTATCTTATCAGGAAATGATTTGAATCCCTGTATTTCCAATGATTTCAGATACATTTATTCACCGCCGTTCCAGTATTTTTATATATTCACTCTGAGCATTATCCGAAATAATTTTAAGCTCTGTGCCTTTTTCTCTGAAATATTCTGTATTGCATTTTTTCTGACCTATTGCCCTGCTCAGCATTTTTGTCGGTACGCTAATTTTCAGATATGAATCAGATTCCGATATGATTTTCTCTATTTCCCTGCGATAAATTCTGCCCTCGCATAATTCTCTGAATGCAGGATGATAAAATCCGCCTGTCATATCATTTTCTACAAATTCACTTGCATGTAGTCCGCATTTGATAACTTTTATGCTGTTTTTTTCTGCTTTATCAAGAAATTCAGCACACATTTCAACAACATCATCAAACGCAAACGGAATAAACTCTCCCGAAGAATAAAGCTCTGCAAGACGTGTGTTTTTCAGAATAACAACAGGATAGATTCTAAGCGTATCAGGCTTAATCTGCAAAATCTTTTCAAAAGTTGCATATTCATCCTCAATAGTGCTTTTGTAAAGCCCGATCATCATCTGTAGTCCAAGCTCAAAACCATATTCCCGTATAAGCTCTGACGCAGAAACAACATCCTCTGCATTATGCCCTCTTTCATTTGCTTCAAGAACTTTATCGCTTAATGACTGTGCACCGAGTTCAATTGCAGTTACGTTATACTCTTTTAAAACAGAAAGGATTTCATCATTTATACAATCGGGACGTGTGGATATTCTTATTCCTTTAAAGCCTTCATCGGATAAGAATTCCTGTACAGCTTCAAGCAATTCAAGCATATAATCTTTCGGAATAGCAGTAAAGCTTCCGCCGAAAAATGCAATTTCAGTATTGCTTTTTTCGCTTATTTCATTAAACGCAATCCGGCATATTTCCTTTACTTCCTGCGCTGTCGGAGCTTTCTGCTTTCCGCTTATAACTCGCTGATTACAAAAACTGCACATATTCGGGCAGCCTATATGAGGTATGAATACAGAAATATTACTGTGCTTCATAACCCATAAGCTCCAGAGCTTCCTTAGCCGCCATCTGTTCAGCTTCTTTTTTGCTTCTGCCCTTGCCTTTACCGATTACATTTGAATTGAGATAAACCTCAACTACAAAGCTCTTATTATGGTCAGGACCTTCCTCTGCCGCAAGGACATATTCAACCTTTTCTTCGGGGTTTTTCTGTACAATTTCCTGTAAGATTGTCTTGAAATCGCTGAATACAGCCTTTTTCTGATTTTCAACATCCTCAGGCATAAAGCCGAGAATATATTTTGTAACAGGCTCAAAGCCACCGTCAAGAAATACAGCCGCAATAACAGCTTCGAATGCGTCGGCAAGAATTGAAGGTCTTTCTCTGCCGCCTGTTATTTCTTCACCCTTGCCAAGCATTATAAACTCGCCGAGTTTAATCTTCTGTGCAAAAATATGAAGTGACTTTTCACAAACAAGTGAGGCTCTGAGCTTTGTAAGCTCACCCTCAGCAATATGCGTGAAATTCTCAAACAGATACTTTGAAACAACAATAGAAAGCACACTGTCACCAAGAAATTCAAGTCTTTCATTGCTTGTTCTTGTTTTTTTCTTTTCATTTGCATAAGAAGAGTGTGACAAAGCCTGTATAAGATAATTTACATCTTTGAATTTATATCCGATTATATCCTGAAATCTGTCAAGTTCAGTCATCATCTTTTGAATTTTCCTTTCCTGTGCTTTTACTTACAGCTTCGGCAATTGCATCTATAAATTTTCCATCAACGCATTTTTTTGCCTGACGGATTGCATTGTAAAAAGCATTTGCATCTGAGCTTCCGTGAGCCTTGATTACAGGGCGGCATGCACCGAGCATAAGGCTTCCGCCGATTTCTCTGTAATCCATCTGCTTCTTGAATTCCTTTATTCTTTTAAGTACAAGAAGTGCTGAAAGCTTACCGTTGAATCCCGATAAGATATATTTAAGCTTGTTTGAGAAGAATTTCCCCATTCCCTCATAAAGCTTTAAGATAATATTTCCTGTAAATCCGTCAGCAACTATTACATCAACTTCGCCTTTTGGAATATCTCTGCCTTCTATATTACCGCAGAAATTAAGCTCTGAACTGCTCAGAAGCTTATGTGCTTCAAGTTCAAGTTCTCTGCCCTTTGTTTCCTCTGCACCTATATTTGCAAGAGCAATTTTAGGATTTTTTATTCCCATAACTCTTTCCATATATGCGCTTCCCATTATAGCAAACTGTAAGAGCATTTCAGGGCGGCAGTCATTGTTTGCACCTGCATCAAGAAGCATAAACTGTCCTTTTTCCGCAGGAATAAGCGGTGCAAGAGCAACTCTCTTTACACCTTTGATTCGCTTTACAATCATGGTCGAGCCTACAACAAGCGCACCTGTGCTGCCTGCTGATACAAAAGCGTCACCCTCGCCGTCGTGAAGCATTTTAAGTCCGAGTCCCATTGAAGTATTTTTGCCTGTTTTTACAATTTTAACAGGCTCTTCATGTATATCAAAAACCTCGGTTGTATGTACTACAGTTATATTTTTAAGGCTGAGTCCGAGTTCTTTAGCTGATTTTTCAATTTTATCCTCGTCGCCTGTAAGTATTATTTCAACTCCAAGCTCATTAACAGCTCTGACAGCACCTTTTATAACTTCATCAGGTGCATTATCGCCGCCGAATGCATCAACAATTATTTTCATAGCCAACCCTCAACAATTCTGATTTAAGCGAATTCAATGCTCTTTCTGCATAAGCACCGTATTTTTCTTTTTTATCTTTTATGCGCACGCCAAGCTCAGGCAATATTCCCATATTAGCACCCATAGGCTGGAAATTATCTGAATTATATGAATCGCTTATATATGCAGAAAGTGCTCCCGTCATTGTATCAATAGGAAGATTAATCTGCTCAAGTCCGTTAAGCTTTCTTGCAAGACTGATTCCTGCAATTATACCGCTTGCCGCAGATTCCATATAGCCCTCTACGCCTGTAATCTGTCCCGCAAAATATATATTTTCATTTTCAAGCATCTGAAAATGTGAGTTCAAAAGCTTCGGACTGTTTATAAATGTATTTCTGTGCATAACTCCGTAACGCATAAACTCAGCATTCTGAAGTCCTGTAATCTTTGAAAATACTCTTTTCTGCTCTGCAAATTTAAGATTTGTCTGAAATCCCACAAGATTATAAAGAGTTCCCTCTTTATTTTCTTTTCTCAGCTGAACAACAGCATAAGGACGCTTGCCTGTTCGTGGGTCTGTTAAGCCGACAGGCTTTAAAGGTCCGAAACGCATTGTATCCTCGCCTCTTTTTGCAAGCACTTCAATCGGCATACATCCCTCGTATACCCTGAAATTTTCTTTGTCAAATTCTTTAAGCTCTGCACTTTCAGCAGCAATAAGAGCATTATAAAACTCAGTGTATTCCTCTTTATTCATAGGACAGTTTATATAATCAGCATCACCTCTGCCATAGCGTGAAGCGAAAAATACAAGCTGTTTATCAAGGCTTTCATAAGTTACAATCGGAGCTGCTGCATCAA
The DNA here is from genome assembly GCA_017523285.1 of Ruminococcus sp. Lineage (GTDB taxonomy): Bacteria > Bacillota > Clostridia > Oscillospirales > Ruminococcaceae > Ruminococcus. Next base: position 5,084 of record JAFWWU010000059.1, on the reverse strand, counting down.
AAAAGCTAAGACCGTTACCGCATATTTTTGAAATACTCTCAGCAAGTGCATCTGATGTAAGAGGTCCTGTTGCAATAATTACATTACCGTCAGGAATCTCTGTAAGCTCCTCTTCAACTATTTTAATAAGCGGATGATTCTTTATTTTCGCTGTAACCGAATCAGAAAATTTTTCTCTGTCAACTGCAAGCGCACCGCCTGCCTCTACCGCATTTTCCTTAGCGGAAGAAACTGTTACAGAACCTAAGATTTCCATTTCTGCTTTAAGAAGTCCTGCCGCTGATTCAAGTCTTGAAGCTTTAAGCGAATTTGAACACACAAGCTCTGCAAAGCCGCTGTAATGATGTGCAGGAGTATATTTTTTCGGTTTCATTTCATAAAGTGTAACTTCAATCCCTGAATTTGCAAGCTGCCATGCAGCTTCACAGCCTGCAAGTCCCGCACCGATTACCTTTGCCTTTTTTTCCATTATTATTTAAGCTCCTTTTCAAATCCGCAGTCAGGCTTTTCACATACAAGCTTGCCTGATTTGCCGCCTTTCTGGAAAAGACTGCTTCCGCAGGTCGGACATTTTTCTTCAACAGGAACATTCCATGTCATAAAGTTGCAATCTGGATAGCCCTCACAGCCGTAAAAGTTTCTGCCCTTCTTTGATTTCTTCTGTATAACCTTTTTTCCGCAGATAGGACAGCTTCCCTTTGTTTCCTGAATAATCTTCTTTGTATTCTTGCAGTCAGGAAATCCCGGACAAGCAAGGAATTTTCCGAAGCGGCTGAATTTGACAACCATATTTCTGCCGCATAATTCACATACTATGTCAGTTTCTTCATCGGGAACTTTAACACGTTTTCCCTCCATAGCATCCTCAGCTTTACTGAGAGTTGAAGCAAAATCCTCATAGAAATCGCTGAGCGACTTAACCCAGTCCTTTTCGCCCTGTTCAACTTCGTCAAGGTCGCTTTCCATTTTAGCTGTAAATTTTGCGTCAACTATATTCTTGAAATGCTCACGCATAAGCTCGGTAGTAACCTCACCAAGACTTGTTGGTTTAAGCTGTTTTCCCTCATGCTCTACATAAAGCCTTGATGTAATTGTAGTAATTGTCGGAGCATAGGTACTCGGTCTGCCTATTCCGTTTTCTTCAAGTGCTTTGATAAGTGAAGCCTCTGTATAACGTGCAGGCGGCTGAGTAAAATGCTGATTTCCGTCAAGGCTTTTAAGCTTCACAACATTTCCCGTTTCAAGAGGAGGAAGCATTTTCTTGCTTTCCTCTTCAGTATCGGAAGATTCAACGTAAAGAACTGTAAAGCCATCGAATTTCACTGAATAGCCTGATGCTCTGAAAAGGCAGTTATCAGCTTCAATGTCAACTGAAACAGTATCAAGAAGTGCGTTTGCCATCTGACTTGCTATAAAGCGCTCCCATATAAGCTTATAAAGCTTATACTGGTCATTTGTAAGGCTTGATTTAACTCTGTCGGGAGTCATATCAGGCATTGATGGTCTGATAGCTTCGTGTGCGTCCTGAGCATTTTTCTTTGTCTTGAAAATGCGTGGTTCAGGCGGCAGATAATCCTTGCCATATTTCATTGCGATATATTCTGTTGCGGCAGCTCTTGCTTCATCTGAAATTCTAAGACTGTCTGTTCTCATATATGTGATAAGACCTACTGCGCCTACGCCCTGAATTTCAACACCTTCGTAAAGCTCCTGTGCCGCTTTCATTGTACGCTTTGCAGAAAAACCAAGCTTACGGGAAGCCTCCTGCTGCATAGTCGATGTAATAAACGGAGGTGAAGGCTGTTTCTTTGTAACTCTTTTCTTTACATTTTTTATAACGTATTCAGCATCTTTAAGACGTTCAATAAGTCCCTGAGCATCCACTTCATTTGAAATTTCAAGCTTTTTGCCGTCTACATTTACAAGAGATGCATTGAAAACTCTTCTTGATGACGGAGCTGTAAATTTAGCGTCAACAGACCAGTATTCCTTTGAAACGAATTTTCTTATTTCATTTTCTCTGTCAACAACAAGACTTACAGCAACAGACTGTACACGTCCTGCCGAAAGTCCACGCTTTACCTTTTTCCACAAGAACGGACTTAATTTATACCCCACAATTCTGTCAAGAATACGTCTTGCCTGCTGTGCATTTACAAGGTCTATATCGATTTTATGCGGATTTTCAATTCCGTTTTTTACTCCGCTTTTTGTAATTTCATTAAAAGCTATTCTGTTATTTTCATTCATATCAAGCTTTAAAAGCTGGGCGATATGCCATGAAATTGCCTCTCCCTCTCTATCAGGGTCGGTTGCGAGATATATTCTGTCGCATTTTTTTGCATACTTCTTTAAATTCTTGATTACGTCCTCTTTGCCCTTCATATCGATATACTGAGGCTCGAAATTATTTTCCGTATCTACACCGAGCTTTGATTTCGGCAAATCACGGATATGTCCCATTGAGGCTATTACTTCATATCCTGAACCAAGATATTTCTGTATTGTCTTTGCCTTGGCAGGCGACTCAACTATAACTAAATCTGACATCTGTTACAACCCCTTGCATTCATTCATAATCATCAATTATTCTTTTTCTTCCAGTTTATATATTTTTCCCGGCAGTGCCTTAATTACACCATCAATTTCAAGCTCTGTCAATAAAGACATAAGCTCTGACATTTCTATACTGAGCTTATCGGCAATTACATCTGCGTGAAGCTCACTTTCCCATAAAATCTCAACAATTTTTTTCTGTTCATCTGTCATATCGTCATTGAGATAATCCTGAACAGAAAGTATTTTTTTCTTCTTTATAAATTCTATATTGTCTTTGAGAACAGGATTTTCCTCAATAGCTATTTTTTCAGGTATATTTATATTTTCCTGAGTATCTATCACATATTCAAGTCTGTGGTTTTCAACATCAAGCCGTGTGAGGTCAAAATGTCTGTAATATGTACGGATATCCTCATATCCGTATACAGCAACAGCACCATCTCTTAAAAGACGTATATTTCCGCTGAATCTTTCATCATATATATCAGACGGCGGCAGACAGAACACCTCTCTGCCATTCTGAAGAGCAAGCTCAGCTGTAATAAGCGAACCGCTTTTTTCGCCAGCCTCTGTTACAATTACTCCCGATGAAATTCCCGCAAGTATTCTGTTACGTTTAGGGAAATGATGACGGTGCGGTGGAGTTCCGAGCGGATACTCAGTTATAAACACACCGCATTTTCTGATTTCATCACGATACATAAAATTATCGCTCGGATAATTAATATCAAGTCCACAGCCTAAAACGGCAACAGTAGGACGCTGTGCCGAAACAGCCGAAAGATGCGCTGTTATATCGGCACCGACTGCAAATCCGCTTGCTATAACATTTCCTGTCACAGCAAGGTCGTGACAAAGCCTTTTTTCAGTCTGAATGCTTTTATCACAGCATTTTCTTGAGCCAACGATAGATATTACTCTTCCAAGACCGAGTGTCTTTATATCTCCGTCATAATATATTACAGACGGCGGATTATATATATGTCTTAAAAGCACAGGATATTCAGGACTCGAATATGAAACAATACCATAGCCCTTTGACTTGCATATATCAATTAATTCGGTACAGGATTCAAGCGTTGCCGATAACGCACGTTCTTTTTCCTTTTCCGATAATTTATCATTTAAAGTTCCTGACATAATTTCAGCATAAGCAGAAGCGGGATCGTCAAAAAAGCGCATAACCTCCCATATTCTTTCACTGCCCACTCCGAAAACCATTGTAAGCCATAACCAGTATTTATCCCTGAACATCCTTATTCACCCGCCTTTACGATTTCAGCTCCCACATAAGAATTCCTGCCGCCATTGCAGCATTAAGCGAATTGATAGTACCATTCATTCTTATTGTAACTCTATGGTCACAACGCTCTGAAACCTCTTTCGGTAATCCGTTTCCATCATTACCGATAAAAACAGCACAGCTGCCTGAAAAATCTGTCGTTTTCACATTATCTGCATCTGTATCTATGACAGAAGCAAACGAAGTAATATTATTCTTTTCGAGAACTTCAAAAAGATTATCCCTGTCGTTATTAATCCATATTTTCATTCTGAAAACAGAACCCATTGTTGAACGGATAACCTTTGGACTATATAAATCACAGCTTCCGCACATAATTATTCCGTCAATACCAAGTGCATCGGCAGTTCTTATAATCATACCGACATTTCCGGGGTCCTGAAGCTCATGAAGAACTATATATTTTCCTGATTCTTTGAAAGAAATCTCTGTCTGATACGGGAAAGCACATATAGCAAAAACCCCCTGAGTTTTTTCAGTCTGTGCAATTTTGTTCCCAAGCTCATTTGAAATAACAACTAATTTTGTATTGCTCAAATCAACCTGAGAAAAAACATCCGAATATCTTTTCATTGCATCGGCTGTGACAAGAAGATGTTTTACATCAGCATTTTCTGAAAATGCATCCTGAACAATTCTTAATCCCTCCAACACAAATAGGCCGTATAAAAGCCTTTCTTTTTTTTGTGAAGAAAGCTTCTGATACAGCTTGATTATCGGGTTATCTTTAGATTTTATAATTTCTTCGTACAAATTCGCACCTCCGCTATAATATACACAAGCTGTAATGGTCAACACTGATATACGCAATGTCAACCACTGTCAGCATACGGAATGTAAATATCAATACTATTTACATTCTGAGTGTATATCTACAACAAAACACGCTCTTATTCAAATAAAAGCGTGTTTATAAGTTGATTAAAGAGCAGCCTTTGCCTTTTCAACGATAGCTGTGAAACCAGCAGCGTCATTGATAGCAATTTCTGAAAGCATCTTTCTGTTGAGTGTGATGCCAGCCTTCTTGCAGCCGTTCATAAATGTTGAATAGTTTACACCATTCATCTTGCAAGCAGCTGAAATTCTTGTGATCCAGAGCTGTCTGAAGTTTCTCTTCTTCTGCTTTCTGCCGATGTATGCATAGTTGCCTGACTTCATTACAGCCTGTTTAGCCATCTTGAAGTGTTTGCTCTTAGCGCCGAAGTAACCCTTTGCAAGCTTG
>JAFWWU010000058.1 GCA_017523285.1 Ruminococcus sp. | reverse complement strand
TACACCCGAACGCTCTCCCTTGTGAGTGCCTTTTCCCACACCGATATCCATTCTCGTGTGCAGATACCTTGCATTTTCCGTAATCTGCGGATTCTCATTCAGATCAACAAAAACAGCGGAATGTTCACCTTTATGGTTACTGATTCCGCTGTCCTGTCTTGCTGTGATACACCTTGCAATCTCTGTCAGGTGAGGAGGTGGATTGTAGTCAATCAGATACAATCCCGTCTTACCACCTCTGCCGCCCGAACCGCTGCACTGTGTTACAGCTGTTCCGTTTGTAGAATAAACTCTTGAACCCTGACTGCATGCAATCAGCTGTTCAGGTTTTCTTTCTGTTCCATTTTTCGCATAGCTTCGTCCGAAAGATAATACTTCGCCGGGACATCTTTCTCCAAGATGTCCGACAAGGAATAACCTTTTTCTGGACTGCGGTATTCCAAAGCCGGCAGAGTTAAGCACACGCCAGCACATGCTATACCCCAGTTCTGAAATCGCTTCAAGGATTGCCTGGAAGCATTTCCCCTGCGATATGCCCAGCAGGTTGGGTACGTTTTCAGCAATAAAGTACTTGGGGCGCTTGACTTCAAGGATTCGAATAAAGTCGAAAAACAGGGTTCCTCGATCATCCTCAAAAGCTCTGCGCTGCCCTGCGACGCTGAATGACTGGCAGCATGGTCCTCCAACGAGCAAATCAAAATCCGGCATACCTCCGTAATCGATTTTTGTGATGTCCTCATAGAATTTTTCACCTCCCGTGTCATACAAGGCTCTGTAAGCCTTCTGTGCATAACGGTCGATTTCGCACCATCCGACGCACTCGAAACCGCCGACCTTCTCAAAAGCCGAACGAAATGCGCCAAGACCTGCGAAAGCCTCGAAATATCTTATCATTCTCATTTACTCCTTTCTTGTTTTCGGATAATCCGGCTGAAAAGGAATGTTAGGGTAGTGGTTTTTTACATCTGCAATGTCACTTCTTTGGGAAACATTTCAGCAACTGACTTTACAATCAGACTTTTGATGATTTCACTTTCATGCAAATTTCCAAAGTAAATATGATGTTCACCTCTATGAGCAAGTCCAGCAATTTTATCTGCCATCTTTTTCATCTCTTGGTGAAGCTGCTGTTCTGCAGGAGTCAATTCATTCTGGGCTACAATTGCTCTTGCATTCGAAATGAACTGTGACTTTCGAGCGTAATCAGCACCCTCGGCTTCAACGAGAATTCCATCATTGCCGTTGGCATCAAGGAAGAGAATGCAGTGGGCTGTATTACCCTCACGATACATCAGATCTCTGTTTTCAATGATTTCGGGTGCATCCTCAAGGGGATGATCTCTCATCTGCTCAAATCTCTTTCCGTAGAGGGGAATAACTTTCTCCACTTCAATCTGCATCGGCTTATAGTTATGAGCCTTGTGATTGAGCAGAGCATTGAATGTGATTTTCTTCCTGTCTTTAGACATGGGCATCGCCATCCTTTCTTTTTAATAGTATAAGGGAAACAAAAAATGCCGAACCAATCGAGAATTTACTCCTCAATCAATTCGGTATAACGAACAAGAAATCGTCTAAAACCTTGTGAAAGATTTTCGCAATAAAAAAGAGCAGAATTCGGAATTTTTCTTCCAAATCTGCTCTGGGTTCTCTTGAAAATGAAAAAACGTCCGTTCAAATCCTCTTTTGAGGCTGAAAAGGCAAAATGTCATCTACGGTTTTACACTAAAAATTTTTAGTTCCAGATACGCAAAAAAAGTCCGAAAAATCGGACTTTTTTTGGTCTGTCATCTATTTTGTACAACAGAGATGTCAATACGTGACGAAATTGATCACCTTGATTTTTTGCCGTTTTTATACACTATCATTGCAATAAAAACTTGCTTTGAAATTTTCAGAGCAAGCTTTTATTATTAAGTAGTGTGTGCATCAGTTGTTATTTTATGTATCACAGTAAAAGAGCCTGCCCTGTTAAGGCAAGCTCTCTTGTTAATATGCAGACTTGATATTCTCCACATACTGCTTCATTTCCTCTTTAGAAGAAATGGTGTGCGTACCATTGATAATCTCCTGCTTTTTCGTTTCCGTAAGTGATGCGAATTTCTGCATAGCTTCCGGATTCATCGCAAGTGCCATACCAAGCCCGACGGGCATTTCGTTTTTTTCCATATGCCGCCTCAGCTGAATGACGGTGGTCTGACATCCGTTTTCGGGAATGGAGTATTTGAAGGAGATGGCTCAGACATACTGAAATACATCTTTGCTGCCTTTGTGGTGCCGAAATCACGGTTGGAGCCGCTGTTCTGCACCTTATTGAATGCCTCACGGAACATGGCGTTGTGAGCCTCCTCACGGTTCAGCAGGAAGTCAATGGTTTCCCGCACCTTCTTATCCTCGATCTGACGGTAGAGGTACTCATACACCACCTTTGCTCTCTGCTCAGATGCGATGTTGGAGAGCAGATCGGCACAGAGATCGCCAGTCACGCTGACATAATCGCCTGTCCAGGAATATCCCGAAGCATTGATAAGTCCGGGATTCAGCCCCATCAGCACATGTGTCTGGATTTCGCCCGACGGTACTGCGGCAGCATCTACATCGTGACCGTTGAGCAAATTGATGGTCTGTGCCACCATTTCCATGTGTCCAAGCTCCTCGGCTGCAATGTCGAGGAATAAATCCTTGATTTCGGGATCCTTGATACGGAAGCTCTGGGACATATACTGCATAGCAGCTTTCAGCTCACCATTTGCGCCGCCAAGCTGCTCCTGCAGAAGTGCGGCATACTGCGGATTCGGCTTTTCCACAGCAACAGGGTGGAAAAGCCTTTTTTCGTGTTTGAACATAGAATCAACCTCCTTTTTCAGTATTAGTATTTCCGTTTCATGACACACTATACCTAAGGATGCCGTTCTTTGTTTTACGCCTTAATCCAAGCGGATTTTGAAAGTTCCGACAAATAGACTAATAGGTTCGAAAAGGTTGTTTTCAATTCATTCTTCCTGATTTTCGTTGTTTTCTGCTTGTAGTCCAGCTTATAAAAAGAAAATGCAGCTCCGAAAAACCGCATAAATACGTTGTTTATAAACAAAACACCATTGATTCCTGAACTAAGGGGTTCAGATTCCAATGGTGTTTTCAGATGTCAATACGTGACGAAATTGATCACTTTGTTTTTCGACGTATTTCCATGCTTTTTAGCACTTAAGCTGTCATCCGCTTAGTCATTTCTTTTTCTATATTATATCATACCCCCGATCAATTTGCAATAGCTTTCGAAAATTTATGAGTGTACTTTCATTGCAATCAACCTGAACCCCTCACTTTCCTCAGCGAGGTATTCATACAGATCCTCTGCCGAAGTCAGCAGGTAAACTTCAATTTTGTTACCCTTGGGGATGCCGAAGAAGTATTCACCATTTTCATCTCTTTCGTAGAGATAATCACGGATTACCCCGAAGCGGTCGAAGGTGACTACAGTGAGCATTGTTATCAGATCCTTCAGGAAGTCACATTCTTCCATGATGCAGTCCTTACACTCATCAGGGATATAATCGTTGTCCTCAATGAATTCTCTCTTGTCATCAATCGTGTTCATAATCATTGTAATCAGTTTTACGAATGTTGTCTTTGAAATCATCATATTCTTTCCCTCCATATTTTCGGTTTACATCATGCTCATACCCTCATCGGGTTCTTCGTTCATTTCCTCGACGGAGCAGATTTCCACATACTCACCAAGAATGTTCAAAGCCTCGGAATAACTTCCGGAGGCCGTAACTCTGCTTTGCATTTCCTGTGCCTGTTCTTTCAGTCCGTTTTCACGGAGTGTCCTGCTTGCCATACCAAGCACATTAAAAATGTTTCCGTCTGAACCGATCAGCGGACACTTCGGTTTATCATTCATTGCCATGATATTCCTCCATCATTTCCCTCAGTTCGAGTTTTTCGCTGTCGATATAATCCTTTGCAAGCTGCTCTGCTTCATGGATATCATTTTCCAGAAGCTCATAGCCGACTGCTGCATAGATGATGTCGACAGCGTTTTTCTTTTCTTTGCTGTCATAAATCTCAATCATGAAGCCATCGCACTGAACAGATTGACCGTCCCGATTTACTCGGAACGGTCTGCTCGGTGTGATCTTCACTTCAAATCCTTTATACTTCGTAATTATCACCCCTTACTGAAACGACAACTGGAAGTCATCGGTTTCTTTCATATCTTCTTCGATATCCTCATCTTCCTCCTGTTCATGATGCTGTACATGGTACACCGCACGTTCAAGGGCAGCTCTCAGATATGAGGTGTCCATGCCGTTGGCTTCATAGCCCTTTTTGATGCCGTTGTAGTATGTCGGACTCGGCGGAGCGATCTCACCACAATTCATGAGATATGCCATTCCTTCACGGATTTTGCCGTCAACCTCTACCTCAAAAAGTTCCTTGCGGTACATTCTTGGAAATCCCTCATAGCGGTCAAGGCTGAGTTCATCTCTCTGGTCAATCTCCCAGAGGAGAACAGGAACTTCTGCACCTTCCTTCGGAACGATGGTTGCCACACCTCTGAATTCCAGTTCATAACCCGGAATCATTCTTGTTCCCACAACCTTGGAGTTGGGACAACGATATGCCATCTGCTCCAGATTGATGTTACTGCCATAGGCAATATATAAGCGTTTGTATTTCATTGTAATCTGTCCTTTCCTTTACATTGACATTGCCATGCCTTCATCTTCGGTTTCTTCAAAATTGTCACAATCGCTCACAGCGGCTTCCAAATTTTCATCGGGTGTTTCCCCGACTTCTTCCCGAACCTCGCTTACAGGATCGACACGCTCGTCACAGGGCGGTTCATTTCGCTGTTCCTGTTCACGGACAGCAATTCGTTCCTGCCTGAGCCTTTCACGCTGTGCAACGCCATCTTCGGGATGTCTCCACGCTATATCTCCCGTCAGATGCTTCAGCAGGTGAGTTCTGCAGTTCTTGTATTCATCGCCGATGAGTCCAAGGTTCAGGAGCCACACTCGGAAGCTGTACCGCATATTGTCTGAATGGGACACAGCAGGTGAGCAGTATTTCTTTGTCAAAGCCGCATTGCTGATAGCAAGTGCAAGTACAATCTGCGCTCTGACTTCACCAGCATGAAGCGATGCGTTACAGCATCGGATCTCATAATGTCCGTGCTGAAAGTAGCTGTGCAAGTTGAGTGCATGATATCTCGTGTTTGAGTAGTGATGGTATTGCTCATTCATATTGCCACGATACCAGAGCTCCTTGATTTTCTCAATGGTCTTGGGTTTCTTCTGATTGAGCTGTTCCACGAAGTGCTTATCAGATTTTGAGCAGTAGCCCTCTCTCGCAGAAGATACCTGCAATGCATCCCACAGGAAATCTTCCTTACTTGCGAAAATATTTACAAGGTTACGAATCTGCTGTGGTGTGTAGTCATCAGCTGAGATGTGTAGGTGCGTTCCACAACAGTATTCGGGGCCGCATCTTCCTTTTGCATGACGCAATGCACGGATGACCTCCTGCAAAAGCGGAATATCCTCATAGCCAAGCACCGGGCTGTTCAGCTCTACACTGTATGATTTCGATGCGTGATTTCCGTTTGCATCTACGCATTTGATACTGCCGTCATAAACGATTGACCACTCTCTGCCTTGCTCATCATCGACGGTGTATTTGTCGTAGCTGCCACCCTCATGATGAGCCGTACCTCCAAGCACCTTAGCGATTGCCTTTGCCGCCTGACAGCGAGTCAGTCCTGTCATTTCTATCTCAATGCCAAAATTGCGAAGCTTTATGCCTTCAAAATTTCCTGCCAAATTATCACCTTCTTTCTGAATTTGCTGTTGATTTTTTCGAAGAATTGTGCTATAATAATAACAGCAAGAATTATCACCCACTTTCAAAGGAGGTTTTTATATGCCGAACATCAAACCTGTATCCGATTTGAGAAACTATACAGAGGTTCTCCGTGATATTGCTGTTGGCGAACCTGTATTTCTCACGAAGAACGGCAGAGGTCGTTATGTGATTGTTGATATGGAAGAATACGAAAAACAGCGTGCAGCTTTAAAATTACTTTCTGAGCTTTCCAGAGCTGAAAAAACTGCAGAGGAGAAAGGCTGGCTTTCCGAAGAAGACGCTGATGCCGCAATTGACAGCTTATGATGAAACTGCGAATTAACCCCGAAGTCATTGAGGATATTGCAGAAATCAAGCAATATGTTAGGGAAGAACTCTGCAATCTAACTGCAGCTGACCGTATTGCCAAGAGGATTGTTTCTGCGTATAAAGAACTGAAAACTGCACCTTTTATCGGAGCAACACTTGATTCAGTTCTTGAGGTAAAAACTGACTATCGTTTTCTTGTGTGTGGAAACTATCTCATTTTCTACAAGGTAAAGGATGACGTAATTTCCATTTATCGTGTTATGAACGGTCGCCGTGATTACTGTCGCCAGCTGTTTGGTATGAGTCATATACAGATTGCTGACGATGAGGAAGTATCTGCAATTTCAGAAAAACTCATCGATCAAAATCGTGATGCTTATGAAAAACTGAAATAATGATAAAAGCGGAAGCCTTCGCAGGTTTCCGCTTTTTCGTTATTTCTTATCAACCTCTGCCTTTACCTCGTACCCTCCCTTGAATATGATAATGATTTCGGTTTTGCTGATAACCTTTACACACTCAATCAGCTTTCTGATCAGCACATCGTCAAAGGCTTCCAGCTGAAATTTGCTGTTTTCGATCTTTGCAATGGTACTTTCGATCTTGTCCTTTGTATCATCGGATACATTGCACTGTGCTTTCAGTGCCAGGAGCTTTCCGCTGAGCTGTGTTTCTTCTTCATAGAGCTTTGCAAACTCGTCATCGAAGGTATCTTCATCGCAGGTGCCGCTTGTGATGAGTGAGATCATATCGTTTCGGGCTTTGTCGATTTCCTTAAGCCTTTCCTCAATTTTCTTGATCTCACTTTGTTCCATGCCGGCAAGTACCGATTCCACATTGGATTTTAGAATCCTTGTCACATCGTCACCGCAGTCATAAAAATTATTGACCGCCTGAATAATGGCTCTATGCAAAGGTTCTTCGTGGATTGTCGGGGAGCTTTTGCAGTACTTACTGCCGTGGTCCAGTCGGCTGATACATCGCCATACAATCTGTTTGGATTGTCAACTTAAAATTGTACAAAAATTATTTAGCCAAAGAGAGAGCCTTAAACTCAACAGGAGTTAAGTAACCAAGAGAGCCATGAATACGAGAATAGTTAAACCAGTGTATATAATCAGAAAGCTGTAATAAAAGTTCATCAAGAGAATCAAAGTTTTT
>JAFWWU010000057.1 GCA_017523285.1 Ruminococcus sp. | reverse complement strand
TTTACATCAATTGTCCAATAAGTTTAATGATTCTTTACCATGCCTTAACAAAATTATTCTGAGGAATCTCACCTATTATTATTGTTTCGGTAATCAGAAATTCAAATTCGTTTTTTGTTCTGAATTTATAGAATGGAACTGCTGACTGAGTTTCCACATTTATTATTGCACTGATTTTATGGCACGTCTGATTTATACCCGCAGAAGTGAAGCTGCTTTCGAGTTTTACGTTTGTTTTTCCAATCGGACATATTCTTAACGGAATTTTTATACCCTTGCCTGCAAGAATATATGAATTCGTTAATGAGCCGATTGGTATTTCCGCATCAGAATACTTTGTTTTCATGAGTTCGTTATTAATGCTTTTTGTCAGTTCTGCCTGTGCGGAATTAATTATTGCTGTATTTGCTTCAATTGATGAAATATTTCCATTAATATCATATAAGGATTCTGTAAAATCAGTATAAGTATAATTTCCGTTATTTATAAATTCTGAAACACATTTACTTATACCGGTTTCAATCATTGTATGAGCATAAATTTCACCTTGTTTATTCACAATTGGTTTCAGAGATTTATCTATAATTCTTGCTGATATGAATAGAATCATCAATATGGTTATAAGAAACAAAACTATTCTGAATTTACATCTTCTGCGTCGTTTACTTTTCATTATGCCCTCCGATACTTAAAATTAACGGCTACTGAGTTATTAATCTCGGTAGCCGCTATATTTATGATTCTGGAAAATCCGTGCATGGACATTCACAATTGCAACTATAATTCTTTTCTCCTTCATCAATAGTTGCAGGTGAGAATTCTTCAGCAGGGAATTTAATTTTTTCAAATATTTCACATGGATTATCATCAGCACAGCATTCTTTTTTAGGAATCATATAATCATAGGAAGGCACCATAACTGTAACCTGTCGTGTAAGTTCAACGACTGAGAAAAGTCCGAGAGAAAGAAATACTCTTCTTTCTGTTATAGGATTGTCACAGCATGGACCGTTTGTTGTAACACATTGAATTTTGGTTTCAAGTGCAATCGGTTCTACAATTGACACACTTGCTGTTGGTAAATTAATTGTTCTGCAGCATGCGTCAGTTACGCCGATATTTGTACTGTCACTTGAAAATGTTTTTGTATTTGATTCACTTCCGTAAAGAATACAGTTTTTATTGACCGATGCTATACCTGTATATAATGTGGGGGCTTCACAGGCTCTTTCGTAGGCTAAAAGCTCAACGTTAAAAGTATATGTTATGTCGATTGAATAAAAACCACGGTTAAATGGTACTTGTTCAACATTAATACATACATCAGCAACTGAAACACATCTCGTTTTTACAATATTTATCTCGCATGGTAATTCAGTTTCTAATGTGATCGGAATTCTTTTGATACAATCCTTATCACTGCAGCTGTCAAAAACTCTGTTTACTTTAATTGGAATCAGTTTTCCTGAATTATTATCACAGCTGCGACAAAAATCTTCATTCATACATAAACCTCCTGAAATATAAAAAGCAGCATAATATAAAGTGTATTTTGATGTCCTTTATACGATGCTGCCAAAGTATTTTATTACTTTAATATATAATATTCAGTTTATGTGGGAATAGTGACAAAAATCAAGTATTTTTATCTACCTGATGGAATTTTTTAAGATTTCCGATTTTTTCGTTTCTTTCGTCAAGAACCTTTTCAATCTCAGTCCATTCAAGTCCCTGATTAGCACAGAGAACCATAATATGATATAAAAGGTCATTGATTTCATTTTTAAGCTCGTCGTTATCCTTGTTTTTAGCGGCAATAACAGTTTCTGTTGCTTCTTCGCCTATCTTCTTGCAGATTTTATCTACGCCTTTGTCGAAAAGATAACATGTGTATGAATTCTCCTGTGCTGTTCCGCTTTCATACTGTTTTTTTCTTTCCTTTATAACTTCAAAGATTTCCTGATATACGTTCATTTTTATTCTCCTTTGTCATCTGTATTGTACAGCTCATTAAAGAAACAGCTGTAGCTTCCTGTGTGGCATGCAACGCCTGTCTGCTCAACATTTACAAGCAGGGTATCGTTATCGCAGTCGCCGTAAATAGACACGACTTTCTGCAAATGTCCCGATGTTGCGCCTTTATTCCAGTACTCCTGACGGGAACGGCTCCAGAACCATGTATAGCCTGTTTCAAGAGTTTTTTTTAGGCTCTCTTTGTTCATATACGCAAGCATAAGAACTGTTTTTGTATTGACCTCGTAGCATATTGCAGGGATAAGCTCTCCCTTTTCAAAGAATTTGTCAAGGTCATTTAAATCAATTTTAATCATTTTATACTCCTATTCCTTAGGTACGCCATTTTCGTCAAATTTATTTTGAAGTTCTTTTGATACTGAATTGCACGAATATGCAGCATTAGCAATAAGAACAACAGAATACACAAGTGATAAAGCTCTTGCAACATTATCTCCTTTAAAATAGTACATAAGAAATATTGCAGGAATACCAAGCATAAGATAAACAATTCCTATTATAATCCATTGTTTACCGCAAGCCGTATTTGCATAGTTCCATGCTTCAAAGCTTGATTTTGCTAATTCAGTGCGAAATCCGTACTTCATTTCCTTATCATTTGACGAATATTTTTTCATAAAAAATCCGCCCAACAATACAATAAATGCGATATCAATATTTATTATAAGTAATACTTCCATATTCTATCTCACAATTACTCCACGTTCTCTGCAATAATCCTTAACCTCGCCTACAGTAAGCTCTCTGAAATGGAACAGCGAAGCCGCAAGAGCCGCAGTTGCTCCTGTTTTCTCAAAAACTTCATAGAAATCATTGATTTTTCCTGCACCGCCGCTGGCAATTACAGGAATTGAGCAGTTGTCGCATACGGCTTTCAGCATCTCAATGTCAAAGCCTTCTTTTGTACCGTCAGCATCAATAGAGTTAAGGCATATTTCGCCTGCACCAAGCTTTTCAATTGTATGCACCCAGTCGATAAGGTCAATTCCCATATCAACTCGTCCGCCATTAATATATACTGTCCACTTGTGGTCGGCTATTTTTTTAGCGTCAATTCCGACACATATACACTGACTGCCGAAAATATCAGCTCCGTCCTTGATAAGCTGGGGATTCTTTACAGCTTGTGAGTTTACTGAAACCTTGTCTGCACCTGCACGGAGAGTTTCACGTATATCGTCAACTGTCTTTATTCCACCGCCAACTGTCAGCGGCACAAATACTTTTTTAGCAGTTTCTCTAACAACGTCAAGGAAC
>JAFWWU010000056.1 GCA_017523285.1 Ruminococcus sp. | reverse complement strand
CAATATTCAACTTATCAGATTTTGATAGCAAGAATGCCAAAGTTACTTATATCCTTAATATAATTGGTGCAGCTGTCGAGCTGACAGCTATTCAATATAATGATCTTGCGGTGCAGGTAGAGAGTATGATATGCGAAAATCAAGTAAACTTTTCTCTGCACGAGCTTTTCGGAAAGTTTAAATCAAGTAAAAATATTGGACTTGAAAACAAACTAAAGCCTTTATTGAATATAATGAATTCCTATACACCTGAAGAGAATAAGGAAAAGTATAAGTATTCTTCGTGTAGAGAGTTTATTGAAGACAGCAGTAAGATCACAATTTTGTCGATAAAACAGGACAGCCTTCCGGCATTACGTTCGATAGTCTATACATTGCTGCAATCGATTTTTGAGCATCAGGTCATCAACAGCAGTAAACGTCTTGTCGTTTATGCCGATGAAATGCAGAAGTACACTGCTGACAGTCCATTTCAGCAGATGTATGCTGAATCAAGAGAGTTCAGAATGTGTAATATAGCTATGACTCAGGAGTATCGAGCACCGGGTAAGGACATAAAGAAAATATCAAGCAACGCAGCGATGGAAATATTTTATCCTCCTACAACTGACTCGGAAAATAGAGTGAACGGTAAATTGGGGAAAAATTATAGTGCTGAAGAACATCATCAAAAAGGTGTCGGTTGTATCTGGGCAAAAGGTTACTTCTGGAGCAAGACAGCGAATGTACACAAGCATTTTACACTTAGAGGAATGAACGATGATGATAATTTTGCTGAGTTACAAAGTTATCCCGAAGGATACTGTGGCACAGGTTATTGATATTATAGTTAGCCTGTGGCATATCGCCACAGGCTGAAATTAGCAGTTCTTCCGAACTGCTAATTTTATGCATAGTGGTCGGTGTATACTATTCGAGTGAATTACATGAATTATACACTTTGTATAATGTTAAAAACGAACAAGTAAATATTTCGAGAAATAAAAATAATAATGCAGGCAGTGAGAAAAAATGTTCTTTTAAAAAAGCTGTAAAACACTAAAAAGGAACGTTTTTTAAAATTTGATTTTTGTGACTGCCTGCATTTTTTTGAAAAAATTGTATTGATGTAAGAACTGGAAATACAGACTGTATATTACTCAAAATATTCGTATTCTATTTTTGGGGCGGTTCTTCGGGAGCTTTTTATATATTTTAGCTGTCTGCCCCGTAATGGGGCGACAGCCAATGAAAGAAGTATTTATTTCGGTTTTTCACAGATATTGCTTTACTTATTTTCGACATGATTTGCAATTATCAGCTCGGCTCACCGCCAGACAATCACAGAAAACCGTTAAGACCTGCCATTTCCTCAACCTTCAGTGCATCGGTTACATGTGCGTAAGTATCAAGCGTAAAGCCTACGCTGCTATGTCCTAATATTTTTGAAAGTGTTTTCGCCGACATTCCCGATTCTAAAGCTCTTGTAGCGAAGGTGTGGCGGAGTCCATGAACGTTGATTTCACGAATATTATTTTTCTTCAGGAGAAGCTTGAAATCTCGTTGAAAATCACGAGGATCAACAAGTTTTCCTGTCTTTGTAGTAAATACAAAGTCGGTTTGAGGTAATGCGTTTTCAACGAAATACTGTGCTTGTTCCTCACGATATAAAGATAATTTTTCAGCAATATCAGACAGAAGTGGAATTGTTCGGATTGAATGTGGAGTTTTAGGTTCGCTAATAAATAATCCTGTTTTTCCGTTTTCAGGAGCATATATATTTTTGGTTCTGTTTACCGTCTGTACAATGCGTATATAGCTCTGACCGTTCATATCAAGATGAACATTTTTCCACGTAAGTCCAAGTAGTTCACCCTGACGTACACCCGTGTACAAACACAACAATATTGCTGTTTCAAGACGCTGTCCCTTAATTGCTTCCTGTAATTGTTTTTGTTCATCTACAGTGAAGAATCGCATTTCTGCTTTTTTTCTTTTTGGCAAAACCGTATATTCGGAAGGATTCTTTATTATCATATTTAGCTGTACCGCTTTTTCCAATGCACGGTGCAGCATATCATGCATATTTTTCATAGTTTTCGGACTAAGTCCTCCTGAACCATCCAGCTTACCGTTTTTTGCTTTTTCGTTATAGAATTGCTGGATTATAACGGTATTTAAGTCACAAAGCCTATAACCGCCGATTTTATCCTTAATATGTTTATGAATAAAAGTTTCGTAATTGACGTAAGTAGACATGCGAACTTCATTTTTACAATAGGTGTCTATCCATGTACAGAGCCAGTTATAGAGGTTAGTCTTGCATGGCTCAACATAAGTCTTTGTGTGAATCTGATTAAGGAGTTCATTAACCTTTTCCGAAACCTCCTTACGAGTTTTGCCATAGATATATTTGCGTTTGTATTTGCCGTCAGCACTGGGCAGGGAAACAAGTCCACGCCAGCGTCCTTGTTTATCTTTATAAATACTTCCCTCATTATTACCTTTTCTACCCATCAAACCACCCCTCTGCAGTACTCTGAATAATATCCCGAGTCCTCATACTTTATATTCTCCAAAGCTTCATGAAGCAAATTCGTGTCCATCAGCATCTCCTCAATTTCATCGCAAGTATAGCCATACTCAAGTAGAAGTTCTACATCGGACGAATCCACCCCATACATACTGCAATATGCAAGCAGAATTTCTTCGTGTATATTATAATAAGAAGAGTCGTCATAATCATACCAAGCAGCATATTTTGAACGGTAGAGCTTCGGCTCGAATTCAGAGCGAGCGATTTCACCTTTCTTGTTGACACACAAAATATCGCCCTCATCAGTCTCTACACGCTCGTATGCGAACTTATGCAGACCAACCTTTTTCAAGGCATTCTTCATAATGGATTCAGTTGAGGCGTAAATGTAAATTCCCAAGGCTTCAAAATGGAGCAGGCACATGGGATTGCTTCCTTTGACGATATATAGGGAATTTTCGTTATCGAGTATAGTAAATGTGAAGTTACCCTCGACTGTTTCAGCCATATATTTGAGACTATCGAAGTCAAGCTTTCCCTGTGTCTCAATGAGCTGACAAGCGGCATAGCTGTCAGTCTCAATGTGAGTATCGGGTATAAGCTTCTT
>JAFWWU010000003.1 GCA_017523285.1 Ruminococcus sp. | reverse complement strand
CATTCCATTCATCGGCGGTGAAGAAGAAAAGTCAGAGCAGGAACCACTCAAGGTATGGGGTAAGATTGAAGGCGACAAGATTGTAAATGCTACATCACCATGCATTACAACACAGTGCCTTAGAGTTCCTGTTTCAGATGGTCATACAGCTGCAGTATTCGTAAGCTTTGAAAACAAGCCATCAAAGGAAGAAATCCTCAAGCTCTGGGCAGACTTCAAGGGTGCTCCACAGGAACTTGAACTTCCATCAGCTCCAAAGCAGTTTATTCACTATTTTGAAGAAGATAACAGACCACAGGCTAACCTCGACAGAAATCTTGAGGGCGGTATGGCTGTTTCTGCAGGCAGACTCCGTGAAGACTCACAGTATGACTATAAGTTTGTTTGTCTTTCACATAATACACTCAGAGGTGCTGCAGGCGGCGGCGTTCTTCTTGCTGAACTCCTTGCTGCAAAGGGCTACTTTGATTAATGAAAACCGAAATCAGACGTACACAGTCAGCTGACGCTGAAACTGCATATGGGCTTACAAGAGAGCTTATGATTCATCATAATGCTCTCGATATCTTCACTCTGACCTGTGAACGCTTTAAGGAAATGCTTGAAAACAGGGAATTATACAGCTTTATAGCTTATGACGACAATCAGCCGATAGGCGTTATGAATTTCTTTTTCAAAGTTACTACATTTACAGGCAGAAAGATTTTATACATCGAGGATTTATTTGTCTGTGAATCAAGCCGCAGAAAAAGCGTCGGCAGATTATTCATAGAAAAAGCGAAATCAATTGCAAAAGAGCTTGATTGCGAAGAAATTGAACTGAAATGTGCTGAATGGAATGAAAATTCAGCAGCATTTTATGAAAAGAACAATTTTACAAACGATAAAAGCTGGAAAATTTTTACGCTTGATAATACTAAATTCTGAAAGGAGTGCATTAAATTATGAAGAATACTTTATTTACAGGTGCGGCTATTGCCATTATCACACCATTTAATGAAGATAATTCAATCAACTTCGAATGTTTCGGAGAAATCATAGAAAATCAGATAGCAAATGGTACTGATGCTATCGTTGTATGCGGTACAACAGGCGAAGCTTCAACAATGTCTGATGAAGAACATATTGAATGTATCCGTTTTGCTGTTGAAAAGACAGCAAAGAGAGTTCCTGTAATCGCAGGAACAGGAAGCAATGACACAGCTTATGCGATTGAGCTTTCAAAGGAAGCTGAAAAGGTTGGAGCAGATGGACTTCTTCTCGTAACTCCATACTATAACAAGACTACACAGAGAGGTCTTATCGCTCACTTTACAGCTATTGCTGATGCTGTGAATATTCCGATTATTCTTTACAATATCCCTGGCAGAACAGGAATGGCTATTGATATTGCAACAGCCAAGACTCTTGCAAAGCATAAGAATATCGTAGGTATCAAGGAAGCAAGCGGCAATATCAGCTATACTGCAAAGCTTATTGCTGAATGCGGTAATGAACTTGATGTTTACAGCGGCAATGACGATATGATTGTTCCTGTAATGTCACTTGGCGGAAAGGGTGTTATTTCTGTTCTTTCTCATGTAATTCCAAAGGAAACACATGATATGGTACAGTATTGTCTTGATAATAATTATGCAGAAGCTACAAAGCTTCAGATTGAATATCTTGACCTTATCAATGACCTCTTTATTGAAGTAAATCCTATTCCTGTAAAGGAAGCTATGAATCTTATTGGCGTTAAGGTCGGCGGATGCAGAATGCCGCTTTATCCTATGAGCGACGATAACAGAGCAAAGCTCAAGGCTTCACTCGAAAAGCACGGTCTTATCAAGTAAGCTTTATCTGAAAGGAATATAAAAATGACAAAGATAGTAATATGCGGTGCTAACGGTAAAATGGGTAAAACCGTTTACAACTGTATCTGTGCAAGAGAAGACTGTAAGGTTGTCGGCGGTATCGATGTTTACACAGAGCAGTATGCGGATTTTCCGATAGTTGCAAATCCTGCCGAGCTTCCTGAAAAGCCTGATGTAATTATAGATTATTCAAATCCTGCATCACTTGATATGCTTCTTGAATACTGCCTTTCAACAGGTACACCTGCTGTTTTTGCTACAACAGGCTACAATGATGAGCAGATAAGCAGAATCAAGGCGGCAGGAAGTCAGATTCCTGTGTTCTTCACATTCAATATGTCGCTCGGAATTAATCTTCTTGTTCAGCTTGCGAAGAAAGCGGCTGATATACTCGGAGATCATTTTGACATTGAAATCGTTGAAAAACATCACAATCAGAAAATTGATGCACCAAGCGGTACAGCAATTATGCTTGCAAATGCGATTAATGAAACTCTTGACAATTCACGTCATTACGTTTACGACAGACATTCACAGCGTAAAAAACGTGATAAGAATGAAATCGGTATGCATGCAATCAGAGGTGGTACTATCGTAGGTGAGCATGATGTTATTTTTGCGGGACACGATGAGGTTATCACACTTTCTCATTCTGCTTCTTCAAAGTCTGTATTTGCTGAAGGTTCAATAAATGCCGCAGTTTATCTTGTTGGCAAAGAGCCTGGACTTTATGATATGGCAAATCTCGTAAATTAAAATTATAAAATTTCGCAAAATCGGTTGACAATACCGAAAATATGTGATATAATGACATTGCCGCATGTGTTGGGCTATACGAAGTTGTATTTATACACGCCTAACTCAGCGAGTTTATAGAAAAGGCAGGTGCCAAGAATGTACGCAGTTATTGAAACTGGCGGAAAGCAGTATCAGGTAAATGAAGGTGACGTTATCTTTATCGAAAAGCTCGCAGTTGAAGCAGACCAGACTGTTGTTATCGACAAGGTTGTAGCTTTAGGCGCAGATGACGGTTTAAAGATCGGTGCTCCATATGTTGACGGTGCTACTGTTGAAGCTAAGGTTATTAAGAACGGCAAGGCTAAGAAGATCACTGTTTTCACTTACAAGCCAAAGAAGGGTGAAAAGAAGAAGCAGGGTCACAGACAGCCTTACACACAGGTAAGAATCGAAGCTATCAAGGCTTAATATGATTCGTGCAGAGTTTTATGAATCTGATGGATTGATGTCAGGCTTCACATTCTCAGGGCACGCAGGTTATGCAGAAAGCGGCTCGGATGTTGTCTGTGCGGCTGTTTCTTCAGCAGTACAGCTTACAGCGAATCTGCTTGAGGATTTCGATTTTTCACCCGATGTGAATGTCGGAAATAACATAATCAAATGCTGTGTTCCTAAAGGTGATAAGAACTCGGATAAGATATTTTCCGCATTGAAAATTCACCTTGAAGCTATTCTCGACGAATATCCGAAAACAATTAAAATTACTACTTTGGAGGTGTAAGTATGTTAAGAATTAGTATGCAGTTCTTCGCTCATAAAAAGGGTGTAGGTTCTACTAAGAATGGTCGTGACTCAGAGTCAAAAAGACTTGGCGTTAAGAGAGGCGACGGTCAGTTCGTAAAGGCTGGTAACATTCTCGTTCGTCAGCGTGGTACTCATATCCACCCAGGTAACGGTGTTGGTATCGGTTCTGATGATACATTATTCGCAACTGTTAGCGGAAGAGTAAGATTTGAACGCTATGGTCGTGATCGTAAGAAGGTTTCTGTTTACGCAGACTAATTGCGATAACTTTATGTAGCATAAATCCCGAGCTTATGCTTGGGATTTTGTTTTATAGCTTTATTTTTTCACATGTAAGGTAAGTGCGGCTTACCGAAATCTGTATGCCATAATCGGCACATCAATTTATTCGGTTGAACCTATGAGGTGAATTATGTTTGTAGATAAAGCCAAAATAAAAATTAAAGCAGGCGACGGCGGTGACGGTGCAGTATCGTTTCATCGCGAAAAATACGTTGCGGCAGGCGGTCCCGACGGCGGCGACGGCGGCAGAGGCGGAGATATCGTCTTTCAGGTTGATGATAATTTCTCTACATTGATAGATTTCAGATATAAAAGAAAATATTTTGCGGATAAAGGCGAAAATGGCGGTGCAAGAAACTGTACAGGTAAAAGCGCTCCTCCGCTTGTTATTAAAGTGCCGAGAGGTACTCTTGTAAAAGACGCTCAGACAGGCAGAATTATGGCTGATATGTCAACGGACGAGCCTTGCGTTGTAGCTAAGGGTGGCAGAGGCGGCAAAGGAAATGTTAATTTTGCTACCTCTACAAGACAAATTCCTAAATTTGCAAAGCCTGGATATCCTGGTGAAGCATTTGAGGTTGTTCTTGAGCTCAAGCTTCTTGCCGATGTAGGTCTTGTAGGTTTCCCGAATGTCGGAAAATCAACGCTTATATCCGTTGTAAGTGCGGCAAAGCCAAAGATTGCAAACTATCACTTTACTACCTTGACACCTGTACTCGGAGTTGTTAAGGTTGCGGAAGAAAAATCTTTCGTTATGGCAGATATTCCCGGACTTATCGAAGGTGCAAGTAATGGTGTCGGTCTTGGACATGAATTTCTTCGTCATGTAGAAAGATGCCGACTTATACTTCATGTTCTTGACGTTTCGGGAATTGAAGGACGTGACCCGATTGAAGATTTTAATATTATCAATCGTGAGCTTGCTAATTTCAATGAAGAACTTGCACAGTGTCCACAGATTGTAGCTGCAAATAAATCAGATATGGCAACACAGGAGCAGATTGATACTCTCCGTGAATATATTGAATCAAAGGGAATACCATTCTTATGTATTTCAGCGGCAACAACACAGGGAACACAGGAACTTATCAATAAGGTTACCGAGGTTCTCGATACACTTCCGCCAATCAAGAAGTACGAAGCAGAGCCACTCACTCAGCAAGAGCTTGACGAAATGGCTGGCATGAATGAGAAGTTTGAAATTGAAGTTGAAGATGATATTTACTATGTTGATGCACCATGGATTGAACCAATTATGCGTACAATCAACATGGATGACTATTCATCTCTCCAGTATTTCCAGAGAGTTCTCAGAAACAGCGGAATAATTGATAAACTTGAAGAAATGGGAATCAATGAAGGGGATACAGTAAATATTCTCGGATTTGAGTTTGATTATATAAGATAATTATGCGTACTATAATAAATGAACGTGATGCAAATCAGTACAGTCCTCTTTCACTTGCATTTATGGGCGATAGTGTTTATGATGTGCTTGTAAGAGAATTGCTGATGCTTGAAGCGAATATGCCTGTGGCAAAGCTTCATTCACGAAAGGTAAAGCTGGTATGCGCTGAATTTCAGTCAAAAGCCTATGATGCTGTATTACCTGAGCTTACCGAAAGAGAAACCTCGGTATTGAAACGAGGACGCAATGCAACAGGGAATACAGTCCCGAAGCATGCAAATACAATTGACTACCGAAAAGCGACTGCACTTGAAAGTCTTTTCGGATATCTGCACCTTACAGGGCAGAATGACAGAATCTATGAAATTTTTGAAATAATCAGCAGACTTGCTTCTGCTGATGAGAATACTGAACTTTAATGTTAGGAGTGTTTGAAAATGTCAGGCCATTCAAAATGGAATAATATTAAAAGAAAAAAAGAAGCTACCGACGCAGTAAAAGCAAAGATTTTTACTAAAATCGGACGTGAAATTACTGTTTGCGTTAAGGAGGGCGGTCCTGACCCTAATAATAACAGCAAGCTCCGTGACCTTATAGCAAAGGCAAAGGCAAACAATGTTCCGAACGATAACATCGACAGAGTTATCAAAAAGGCTGCCGGCGGCGAAGACAAGAACAACTATGAAACTATGATTTATGAGGGTTACGGCCCTAATGGTGTTGCAGTTATCGTTGAGTGCCTTACAGATAACAAGAACAGAACAGCAGGCGATGTACGTCACTATTTCGATAAATACGGCGGAAATCTCGGAACAACAGGCTGTGTAGCTTTCATGTTCTCTAAAAAGGGATTTATAGTTCTTGAAAATACAGGTCTTGATGAAGATACTGTTATGGAGGATTGCTTCGAATTTGGCGGTGATGACCTTTCAGTAAATGAAGAAACTGTTGAAATCGAATGTGCTCCTGAAAATCTTCACGCTCTCAGAGAGGGTCTTGCTTCTAAGGGATATGTGATTTTATCAGCAGAAGCAGAGCAGATTCCTGCAACATATACAACTCTTACAGATGAAGAGCATATAAAGAAAATGAATCTTCTTCTCGAACATCTCGAAGATAATGATGACGTACAGAACGTATATCACAACTGGGAAATGACAGAAGAATAATCGCAATAAAAGTCTTTTTCACCTATTATCGAGGTTTAATAAGGTTTTTATGTGCGTGAAAAGCATTATATTATTAAATAATTAGCGTGGGTTATGACGTACAAAGACAGTCTGTTTTTGTGAATTATGGGTATCTGATTTGTATATCATACTTAGCTTAATTAACACTTCTTATTCTATGTTTATTATGTAGGATAAGGAGTGTTTTTTTATGTTGATTTCAGAATTGATAGATGAATATATTTTAGATTGTGAAATAAGAAAGTATACACCAAAGACTATAAACGGATATAGAAACAATCTGAATTATCTTAGAGAGTATTTAAAGGAGCATTGCAATATTTACTGTATTGAAGAAGTAAAAGCAAAAAATCTAAAAGCATTTTTTAAGTACATATCCGACAAAGGCAGAAAAGAAACGTATATGAATGGTTTATTAAAAAACTTTCGTGGATTGTTTAAATACGCTGTTACAGAAGGATATATAACGGATAATCCTTGTTTAAAGATACCGTGGGCTAAGGAGTATATGCCTATTATATCTACATTCAACGATTCAGAAGTTAAAAGGATGCTTATGGTTTACAATGGAAAAAGTTATATAGAGATGAGGAACAAAACAATACTTTGCTTGTTATTTGATACAGGAATACGGAATTATGAATTATGCTGTTTACAAACTAAGTGTATAAAAGATGATGTAATAGTGATAAGTGGAAAAGGGAAAAAAGAACGACAAGTAGGACAAAGTGCATACCTTAAAAAGATGCTTATGAAGTTTCAGCGAATACGAAATTCATATTTTGCTTTAAAGAATATCCCTGACAATTTATTTCTTTCACGAACTGGAAAACAGCTTACAGTAGAAGCAGTAGAAAGAATAGTAAAAATAGCTGGTGAATGTGCAAATGTAAGAAAAGATATAAGATGTTCACCGCATACTTGCAGACATTACTTTGCACAATGTCAACTTAAAAATGGAATGGATGTGTATAGTTTAAGTAGATTAATGGGACATAGTAATATTTATATTACACAGCGATACTTAAACAGTATGCTTGATGGTGATATTGTTGAAAGGTCGATTGAAACAAGTCCATTGATGAGAATACTATATTAATTGTAAAAATACTATGGAGCGATTATAACAGGTACATTTGTACATCCCTATTCCTTGTTATTGATTCCTTGTTCTTGGTTTATAACGTATGGTTGGAGGGGATGGGGATGTATAAATGTACTTTCACTAATACTATTATAATATTTACGAACTGAATAACCGAAACATACATTCGATAATTTGTTTGGAGATAATGCAATAAATCAACGGTTTTTCCTATGTTTAATGATATATTTTAAAACTATGTAAACAAAAAGCAAATGGAGCAGGTTATTATACTTTAGTATGTTAAAGTGTGTTTTTTTCAAGGATTTATCGAAGTGTTATGATAATTCGTAAAGGTGCACCTTTATGAACACATAAATATGCTGTGATTTAAGCACTAAACATTATTCGTAAAGGTTTGTAAATTATTTGTGAACAGTTGTAAAAGAGTATTGACCTTTACGAACAGTTGTAGTATAATAAGGGTACAATATAAACAAGGAGTGATAAATCTATGATTTACGGATATGCACGAGTAAGCACAGCAGACCAAAATCTTGACCGACAGCTTGCAATGTTAAGAGAGGTAATAACGGATGATAGATATATTATTACTGACAAGGCAAGCGGTAAAGACTTTAACCGAAAGGGTTATAATAGTTTAGTAGGTACACCTGAAACAGCACCGCTATTACATAAGGGTGATTTACTTGTTATTGTTTCTCTTGATAGGTTAGGCAGAAATTACACAGAGATTCACGAGCAATGGAATTTAATCACACATACATTGCAAGCAGATATCAAAGTGTTAGATATGCCTTTACTTGATACAAGCAAAGTAGAAAATTCTCTTGATGGTCGTTTTATAGCTGATTTAGTATTACAGATACTAAGTTATACAGCAGAAAAGGAGCGTGAGAATATAAAGAAACGACAGCGACAGGGAATTGATGCAGCAAAAGCACTAGGTAAACACTTAGGCAGACCACAAGCAGAATACCCTGATAATTGGAATTTTATTTATAATGAATGGAAAAAGGGTGTATATACTGCTACAAAAGCAATGGAGCTGTTGAACCTGAAAAGGACAACCTTTTATAAACTGGTGAAACAGTATGAAAACAAAGTCGATATAAACGACTAAAATTAATTTTTGGAGGTATAGAATTATGATTATTAATGGTGTGGATAGAGTTTTATTAAGTGAATTGGGGATTGATTCAATACAAGCTAACTTGACAGTTACTGCCGAAATGGGAGATGATGAGGTATACTTTAACATAATTAATACAAGTAAAGTTAAGGAGGTTTTACACGATTTATTTATTTCAGAAATTATTGATAATATAAAGTATACTAATATAGAGAATGATATTAGTATTATGAATAAAATTGATATTGACAAAGATATAAACACAGAAGCTTATATTAGTTATTGCTGTGGTAATCAAAAAGTAACAATTACATTATGGTTAGAATATAATGTCGGTGATGATATTAAGGAATGGCTTTATGATGATAAACAGATGATTAAATGTTATGACGTTGAGCTTGAAGAAGCTGATAAAGATTGTTTATTACAGTCTATGGCGTATTGTATAGATGATGTTTGTTGTAGTAGATATTTAGATAATATCATTGAAGAAATAGAAGCAATGTATGTTACACAAGTATAATAGAATATAGAATTGAAGCAGGCAAATTACAGCCTGCTTCTTTTTTGTGTTATTGATTTGAATAGGAAAGTAATTGATTTTTAAGGCTATGTGTTAATAGTGGTATAATTATATTGCATTGAGTAGAACGTCTGTAATCAATGAATATGTTATTGCATTTGATAATAGTCAATATATATCACACAAATAAAGAAAATATAAGCATACGTTATGACAGTATAATAATACTATGCTTATAGTACATACTGAGAAATTGATAGTTTGTGTGAAGTATATTAGCTGATATAAAGAGTAGGGGTATAATACATTATGAAATATACTTTTTATTTCTTGCAAGTGTATAGCTGTTACATTCCATTCACAGAAGCAATTTAAGAAATCGAATCCCTATATCTACCTTATATATGGACAATTTTTATTATAAGTGTATTGCAAAAGAAAGTATGCTTATATTTACCATATAAATAGTCAATTTTTTTAATAAGTCGTTTTTCGATTTTTGGTACGGTAAACGTACGTATCTTGTTTGAAATAGTAAAAACGAGAGCATAATTGAGAAATAATAAGAAAAGTAGAGATTTATTGCGTTATTTGAAAATAAACTTATATTTTCGCTTGAAAATGAGCGTTGACGATTGATAAAATATCTGTTAAAATGATGTGTGCGGAATTTGAACTAAAACACAAATAGCCCGTTTATAATAAACGAGCAGGTTAAACTATACTATTTTAAATATCATACAAACATTATAACACCTATTAAAGAAAAATTCAATAGGCAGAATAATAAAATATAGGATAGATATTAATCTTGTATTTGTTGAATTGGTACAAATAGCCGTATAAAACATAATACCATAAACCAATTATAAGAGATACGAAAAGAAGAAAGGAAGATTAAATTGAGTAAACATTCACTTGACAAATACTTAGAAGTATTGTTTGAAATTAATCCTGAAACAAACGATTTTGAATTGCCTGAAAATGAGTTTATACGACTTGTAGCAATACACAGTCAAAAACCTGAAAAATGTCTTACAAGGTACATAAAAACTAAGAAAGAATTATCAGAGTTCTTGAAAAAGTACAAGCTAGTTTTCAATATTTATATTGGGCTGTCTACTACAAATGGACAACATAACACGGCTGAGTATATGAGAACTCGACGTGTTATTATGCTTGATTTTGATAAAAAAGATTATCCTGATTATAAATCAGCAGAAGATTTTTCAGCACATATTAAATCAAAGTTACCGCCTATATTTAATCATATGATAGTTGATTCGGGTAATGGGTATCATTTTTATATAGCTATAAATAAAAGTGTAAATACTGAACGCATAACAAAAATTAATCGTGATTTAGCGGAGTTAGTAGGTGCAGACATTAAAGCAACACTACCAACACAGATTGTGAGGTTGCCTGCTTCTTTAAATCTTAAAGATATTAAGAATAAAAAGCCTGTTAATGTAGTTGCAAATAATCTTGAAAGCTGTCCCCATAAATTTAAACGTTATACTTTACAGAAACTTGAAAGATACATAGAACAATACCAAAGAAATAAAAAAATACTTGAAGAAATGTCACCGCTACCTGCATATACTTTTACAAAGAATTCAAGTTATTATTGTGTTGAAGCTATGTTAGCAGAAGGAGCAAGGGAAGGTGAAAGAAATTTTTGTTTAGGTAGAATAACAAAGTATTTACAGATTATAAAAGGATATACAGAAAGCAATGCATTGAAGGCTGTTCTTGAATGGAATAGAAGGTGTCAACCGCCTAAATCAAGTAATATTGTAGAAGATGATTTTAGAAGATACTGGAAAGGTGAATATAAATTATTAGGTTGCAATGTTTCTGATACAACAGACCAAAAGACATTAACTCGTTTTTGTGATAAATCACTTTGTAATTCTATTTTTGAAGAAAGAAGAAATGGAACTGTTGAAGAATCGGAAGAATTGAAGTTTGATAATAAGATTTTGAAGAATACAATAATGAGTGAGCTGACTGGTTATCATTATATGATACTAAGTATTTTGGATTTCTATAAAAAATCTATGACAAGACAACAAATTATAAGAGCGTTGACAGGAAGAAAAACGAAAAAATGCTGTATTAGTGATAACACTTTACGTAAAGTTCTGAATGATTTAATTGAAAGAAAATATATAGTTTATGATGATTATTATAAGTATTATTATCTTAGCAATGAAAAGAGTTATGGAGCTACTTATACAAGATACTTTTATGCAGCTACAATACAGTTAATTAACAGGATTATATCAGCTAAGGAATATCTTGTTTATTTATGTTTAACAAGAAATTTACAGCATAACACTAATGTTACATATTCAGCACTTGCAGAAGCTTTACATATTGATGAAAGTAATGTAGGTAAGTATATTAGAGGACTTCACGAAGCAGGTTTAATAACTATTGATATTGGATATAACAAAAAAGGACTACAATATAACTCTTATAAAATAGTTGCTTAATTATACTGTATTATTATATTAATCTATACTATTATCTATAACTCTTTCTTACCTAAAGGCTGATT
>JAFWWU010000055.1 GCA_017523285.1 Ruminococcus sp. | reverse complement strand
TTCTGAAATTCATAAGCCTTAAGATTCGTTTTCTTCAATCGGCATCACACTCCTTCTTCTGATTCCTGTTTGACTTGTGTGATACATTTTGATCCCTCCATTCTTATATTTTTCAAGCTTATATGTGAAGTGGGTTCGGGCTACTGCCCATCTTGAAGGCGCAGGCGGCATGCCATGCGCTATGCTTGCTCTCCAAAAGGAGACCATTAATCGCCCCACATTTTCACCGGAATTCATATTCTTTTTATCTTCGTTTTTAATACGCTCACATTCTGCAAATATGAGGCTTTTTTAGCTCTCAATTGATTTTGTGGTGTAATTACCCTATGCAAGAATGCGTGGCACAAATCGCTTACAGTGCCGACAGGGGCGTCAGAAATATCACCCCCTTATTTCAGCTTATCGGCACTGCTGTTTTCACGCTGTTTGGACGTTTCTCACAGGGTCAACAGAAGAAGGAAAAGACACATCGTTTTTGTCGTCACTGTCGTCACGCTTTGATAGTGTATTCATTGACAGAAGAAAAAAGTCGGCACGTTTAACGAGTTCATTTCGTTACGCACCGACTTTTATTTTCATAAGTTACTGTCACCCGATGACATTCTACTGTCACCCTTTTGAGAGTTACCGGCACCCGAATCATTACTGTCATTACACTCAAACAACGCAGATTCGACATTCTCAAAATTTAGGGTGCCAGTAGAATGTATGACCACCCTCTACAGTATTTTACTGTCACTACCGTCACCCGATATATATAAATCAAACGTGACAGTAACTTCAATCTGTGACGGTAACATTGTAATACAAATTCTACTGACACGCACAGCATTCAACGATATATAGACGTTTGTGTTGTTTCAGAACACATTGCGCGACGGTAACTATATCACAGTTTTTTACCGTCACTACTGACACGCTTTATCAATTCGACTATGTGAGAGAAAAAGAAAAGCACCGCAGAAAATCCGCAGTGCTTAATGTTTCTATATATTCTATGTCCGTATTTTAAGAAAAGGTATAAAATGTGGAGACATATATTTTTTATTGTTTACGATATTTGTAATACTATAAAACTGTATTTACTGAGAAAGTATTCTCTATAGTATTACTGCTGGAGAAGTCGAAAAACGAACTATTTTACAAGCTTTGACATTTTTCTAATAAACAGGTGCGTAACGTCTCAACTCGTTACGCACCTGTTTTCTTTATATATCAGTTACTAAAGAAATTGCTTTTTGATAATCATTTATTCAATAATTATGATTATTTCAAAAGAATAAAAAGTATTAGTAGAAGAATTCTATATGATATGTTATAATTGAATCAGTTGTTTATGTTTAATAAGAATCAAATACTGATTTTGTTTAATCATACAAATTCAGGTTCAGATGTCCAAAATGAGTGCATTTTTTTCCATTTATATATGGAATTCCAAAAAAGGAGATATACAAATTTATGCGTGATGATATTTTTGATGATATCGTAAGAAAATATTATCAGTCGATTTATAATTATTGCTATATAAAGCTTCGTGATGAGTTTGCCGCAAAGGATTGCACTCAGGAGGTTTTTCTTGTTATGCATAAAAAGCGTGACGGGCTGAATATTTCCGAAAGTATAAAAGCATGGCTCTATAAAACTGCGCAGAACATTATAAAGAATTATATTAAAAATACCCGTGAATTTATCCCTATAGAAAACTGCGAAAATATTTCTCAGCCTGAAAATATGAACGAAGAAACTGCTTTTGACGGCATAGTATCGGAAGAAGAAGAAAAACTGCTCACAGCATATTACATAGACGGAAGGGATATTAAAACTATTTCAGATATGACTAATATTTCGGAAGCCGCATTGTATAAGCGTTTGCAACGTATAAGGAAGAAAATTCTGAAATCTAAGGGGGTAAAGGAATGAAAGAGAATATATTTGAAAAAATCTGCTCTGATACTTCCGTTGTGCTGCCCGATAATTCAGAGCTTAATGATATGCTTGAAGCAGAAATTGCTAAGGAAAATCCTGATACCGAACTTATTGATGAGCTTATATCAGCAATTGCTGAAAATGATAATCTAATCATTCCCGATGTTGACGTTGAAAGCGAGTTTTTCAGCATAAAGAGAAAAGCAGGAACAAATCGAAGAAAAGGTTTCTTTAAGCAAAAAAGAGCCGCAATTGCAGCTGTAATAGCCTTAGTTGCAGCAGGAAATATATGTACTCTTACAGTATTCGGTGAAAACCTTTTTACGGCTGCTTTCAGAAAAGGCGAGCAGATTTTAATTGACCTTTCTAAAATAGAAACTGATTCAGAAAGCAGTGAATATGATTTTTCTCCTCCAACTACAGATGACGACCCATATGGTATACGATATTTCTGTTCGATATATGATGAAGTACCGCCTGTTGTTCCTACATGGATTCCTGATAATATATCATATTGTGACGTAATATATAGTAAATCTGGAAAACAAAAGAATATAAGTATAGAATTTGACGAATATGCCCCTGAAAAAAATGCCATTGAACTGCGATTTGTAAATATATATTATCATTTTTTTAATAATCATGATGATATGATAAAATATGCAGAAACTTACCGTTATAACAATGACACAGAACAAGAAAGGATAATAATTGAAGATGATTATCGTAGACTTACATCATATATATTTCAAGGACTAAATAATGTTCATCACGATATTACTATTATGAATGGGAACACATATATATATATTAATTGCATTAATATGACAGATGAAGAAGCTTGTGCTATTCTTGATGGTATAAGGTAAGGGGGAGAAAACAATGAAAAAACTATTTATTTCAATCGGACTTGCTATGATAACGCTTACATCTTTGTTTTCAACTGCTGTTTATAAGGCGGATAGCATATCAGCCGATACAAAAAATGGTATTAAAGCAGAAACTTCTGATAAATATGGAATTAAAGAGCTTTGCAGTAAATTCGGTTTTGATGTGGATGCTCCTGAGTATCTTCCTGATAGCTCAACATTAAATAGTTTTGATTATCATGTAGGTTCAGATAATAAGAATCAAAGATATAGTGATAATAAGAACAACACTTCAATTTGTTTGTATTTTAACGTTGATGAGTCTGATAACAGCCCTTATCTTGAAAAATCCGTACAAATGGTTTACAAAAATTTAGAAAAAAGCACATCACCTGAGGAATATATTCTCGAATTTAACGATTGGGAGCTTGAAGAACCGATTTTGGTAAATGGTACAGAGGGTTATATTGTATCTACACTTAATCAATATACCGATTTACCAATTTATTTTATAATATATTATAAAGGTAATACTTTAATGGAAATATTTACTTTAAATATAAGCTACGATGAAGCTTATCAGATATTAAAATCCATAAAATGAAAAGGAGTATCATTATGAAAAAATTAATATCAACATTATGTGCATTAAGCCTAATGCTTACTGCTATTAATCCGCTTATTTTATCTGCAGAAACAGGAGAAAATTCAAACGGAACAAGTATTGTTATGGAATCTGAATCTTCAAATCCTGACCTGAATGCACTTGCCACTTCACTTGGAGCTGATACTGATCATTTTAATTTCCCAAATTATGTAGTAACAGAGGGTAATGATAAAATTGCTGAAATGTTAGGGCAAGCAGGAGTATCTTATAGCGGTCCGCTTAACGGAGTTTGCTATGGTATGTCCGTTCTTCAAATACTTACACATAATGGTGTCATTTCTCCGTCAAATATTCAAGAGGGCGCTGAAACTCTTGATCAGATAAACTTTAATAGTGATATAAACGGCATTCTTGCGTATTATTCTTTTATGCAGTTATTCAATTTACAGCAATATGCATTGTTTGAATATTATTGCTCACATTCGCGAGAAGAAATAATAAACGATCTTATTACTTATAGTGAAAACGCAATGAGAGAAAATAAATATTTTATGATAAATATTAAAGTTGAAGCTCAAAATGATAACCTTGTTGCCGGACACGCTATTGTTGGAATAGGTATAGCCGATGGCAATTGGACTTACGATAATATGAAGTTTGATAAATGTATTTTGACTTTGGATAGTAACTGTGTTGACGAAAATGACAAAACCATTGGTGTTGGATTCAAGGAAAAAGCATGTATATATATCAATTCCAAGACAAACGAGTTTTATTTCCCTGCATATGAGTGCGGAAGCAACGATGAGTTCGTTAATATAACATATGTAGGAAATGATATGGATTTATTCAATTACAAAGGTTATATAAATCCAAGTAATTCTTACGATTCAAGATATGAAAATATTAAAAGGATACAGATAGACAATTTCCGTGAAACAGAATACAATCTAACAGTTTCAACAAATGATGAGATCGAAGAATATCACGGTTATCCTTATAAAGGATGTGAAGGATTTACAGAGAATTATCTTACTCGATTAACAGGAAAATATCATTTTGAACATTATAGAGAAGCTGACGCTGTAACAATAGAAACTACTTCAACCTCTTATGATGATGGTGGATTCGGTTTATTGATTAGTGATCTTGGTAAATGGGGTGTAAATGTAACTAATACATCGAAAAGTTTATCAAGATTACATGTTGAAGAGAAAAAAGGTATATTCACACATCTGGATAAAGATTTGGAAAAAGGCAAATTTTATATGATTATAGGCAATAGTGATTATGCATATATGCCATATCATAACATTTCAATAGAAGCATTTACAGCAGGAGAAGTTTCTATGCAATTAACAGATCAAGGCGTTTTAATATGTACGGATAAAGGATTTAATGGTTTTATGGATTTATATAGATCGGATTTATCAAACGATGATCCAAATCAAATATTAACAATAAATATGTCCTCAAATAATAATATAATGTTGAAATACGACGAATTTAATGATAAAATATATTTTACAACAGGAGAAAATTTCGATAATATTGTAAAAAAAGGTGATGTTAATTGTGATGGCGATATCAACGCAGTTGATGCATCCCTTGTTCTTGCGGGATACGCTAACGTACAGGCTGGAAACGTATGGAGTTATGTGAATGAAGATTTAGGTGATTATAACAGTGACGGTAATGTTGATGCTTCTGACGCTTCGCTGATCCTTGAATACTATGCTAATACTCAAACAGGAAATTAAAAATTATTTCTATCCTCATATTAATAAAGCTGATACACTTTATAATCAGAGTGTGTCAGCTTTATAATTGTCCAGCACAATGATTAGGACAGAACTTATAAATTCATATATGGTAAAGGAGCTAGGAATACATGAATAAACAAATATCCCAAAACACAAATACTTTAATGCAACACATCTCCGAAAACCTATTGAATTTGGGCTTCACGACAAAACTTAAAGGTTTCGTTTATGCAAATGAAGCTATTTATATATACTTAAATTCTTCGATTGCAGATTATAATTTCAAGGACGTGTTATCTTCAATAGCACAGAAATACTCTATTACCGCTAAAAGTGTTAACAGTGCAATTAAAACATCAATAGAGTCAGCTTGGTGCGGAAACGAACTTAATATATACCATGAAGTATTTAGTTGTTCATATATAAAAGCTGATTATCCACCGACCAATTCAGAGTTCATTGCTACAATGGCGGAAACCATTATATTAAATCTTGGCAAAAGTGGAAACGAGCTTTATAATAACATAAATTCAAGGAATAGTGTTATAAATATTTCTGATGAGAGGATTTTATAATTCTTGACATCGTTCCCAATCTACGATATAATAAAGCTAATAAAAGAGTTGGGATATAATTCCAATAACATGACGCTACCCTCTGATGCAGGAGATATCGTCGTTGCTGACTCGCTGACAGGTTTAAAGAAATCTTCCTTGGTGATGAAAATGCTCTTGGCGGTTATACTTCTGTCGATGTAACTGTTAGATTGGTCGATGTCAGCAATATAATATTTTGCTATGTCTTACAGTGTCATTTGTGATATCACTTTAACAAAAACTCACGTTCATTTAGTTGTATACGTGATGCATACTAAAAACAAAACCATGCAGTCAATTAAACTGCATGGTTTCTTATGCCCAATCGGTTTGGTTAGATTTATGTTGTTCCCTATCGCAAACACGATATTCCGAGGGATTTTTCATTTATTAATGCAATTTAAACCGGCAACAAATTTACATTGCATACAAGGTGTGACTTATACATATGCTTATTCATTACTGCTCTATATTTCATTTATAAAATATCAGTTACCTGATATCCTTCTTCCGAAATAATCTGTTTTAAGACATCATCGGAGATTTCTTTTTCCATTATTATAACAGCAGTTCCTGTTTTATGATCTGGCTCTGCTGATTTTACACCTTCAAGTGCCTCAAGTGCTTTCTTGACGTGCATCTCACAATGTCCGCACATCATTCCTTCAATTTTTAATGTTTTTTCCATAGGTTTATTCTCCTTTTCAATTTTTATTTTAAATTTGTTTTTGATTTTGTAATCACGCTTTGAATCATACATATTAAAGAGGTTTAATCGCAGCGCATTAGTAACTACGCAGAAGCTTGATAAGCTCATTGCCGCAGCGCCAAACATAGGATTGAGCTGCCAGCCGAGTATGCTGATAAATACACCTGCTGCCAATGGAATTCCGATAATGTTATATATAAACGCCCAAAACAGATTTTCGTAAATGTTTTTCAGCGTTGCACGACTCAGACGAATGGCAGCCGGAACATCAGATAAACGGCTTTTCATCAGCACAACATCTGCCGCATCAATTGCAACATCTGCACCTGCACCGATAGCAATACCAATATCCGCACTTGTAAGGGCAGGAGCATCGTTGACGCCATCACCGACCATAATTACAGTTCCTTTTTCCTGCAGTTTTCGGATTACTTTTTCTTTTCCGTCAGGCAATACACCTGCTATTACTTCATCAACACCTGCATTTGCTCCGATAACTTTAGCTGTGCGCTCGTTATCCCCTGTCAGCATTACCACATGAATTCCCATGTTTTTCATTTTCTCTATTGCTCTCGGACTATCTTCTTTGATAGTATCCGCAACGGCAATAATTCCGCAAAGTTTTCCGCCAAGTGCAAAAAACAACGGCGTTTTGCCTTCCTCTGAAAGCTGTTCGGATATGATTTTTATTTCATCTGTAACTGTAATTTGCTCACTGATAAATCTGTAATTTCCACCAAGAAGAACATCATCATCAAGTGTGGCAGAAAGTCCGTTTCCTGCAAGAGCCTTGAATTGCTTAACGTCGCAGGCTTTTAATCCTTCTTGCTCCGCTTTCTGATTAATCGCCCTTGCCAGCGGATGTTCGCTTTTCTTTTCAAGCGAATAAGCAGTAAACAAAAGTTCCTCTTCGCTCATATTATTTAATGGGATTATATCTGTAACCGTCGGTTCGCCCTGTGTAATCGTTCCTGTTTTATCGAATACAACAATCTGTGCTTTTCCTGTTGTTTCTAAAGATACGGCAGTCTTAAAGAGGATGCCATTTCTCGCCCCCATTCCATTACCTACCATAATAGCAACAGGCGTAGCAAGTCCAAGTGCACAAGGACAGCTTATTACCAACACAGATATGCCCCGCGTCAGAGCAAACCCCACCGATTGACCGAGAATAAGCCATATTGCGATAGTTATAAGAGCAATAGTAATAACTGCAGGTACAAATATCCCTGATACTTTATCTGCAATCTTTGTAATAGGTGCTTTTGTCGCAGCAGCGTCACTTACCATCTGAATGATTTGGGATAGGGTAGTATCTTTGCCCACTCTTGTTGCTTCACAGCGTAAAAATCCTGATTGATTCAGCGTTCCTGCGGAAACTGTATTTCCTGCTGTTTTATCGACGGGTATACTCTCGCCTGTAAGGGTGGATTCATCTACCGCACTTTCTCCGTCTATAACAATTCCGTCAACAGGAACATTCTCACCAGGACGAACTAAAAAGACATCTCCCATTGCTACCTCTTCAATCGGTACTGTTATTTCAGTTCCATTACGGCAGATAACAGCAGTCTTTGGAGAAAGCTTCATAAGACTTTTCGGAGCGTCTGTTGTTTTGCCTTTTGAACGTGCCTCCAGCATTTTTCCAAGAGTTATCAATGCAAGAATCATTGCAGCAGATTCAAAATATAAATCATGCATATATGACATTACAGCAGAAGTATTTCCTTTTATCTGAGCATCAGTCATTGCAAACAGAGCGAATGTGCTGTACCCGAAAGCAGTCATAGAGCCTAATGCCACTAAGGTATCCATATTCGGAGAACGATGCAACAGACTCTTAAATCCGCTTATAAAGAATTTCTGATTGATTATCATAACTGTAACCGTTAATAACAGCTGTAAAATTCCTATTGCCGTATGATTGTTTTCAAAAAAGGACGGCATAGGCCATCCAAACATCGTATGCCCCATAGAAATATACATAAGCACAATTAAAAATCCGATAGAAGCAATCAGTCGTTTTTTCAGGACAGGAGTTTCTCTGTCTTTCAAGATTTCATCATCCTCAGATAAACTTGCTGGCTGTTCTGCGTTTTCATTTTTTGGTATTGCGTCATATCCTGCGTTGCGAATCGCCGCTATTATCTCATTAGTATCGGCAGAGCCTTCAACGCCCATTGAATGAGTCAGCAGACTGACTGAACAGGAAATTACACCTTTTACACCTGATACCGCTTTTTCAATCCTTGCGGTGCAGGCAGCACAGCTCATACCAATTATTGTATATTGCTTCATATTTTTATTTATAAAAACTCCCTTTATTTCATTAATTTTTGCAGAGTTACTACCAACTCATCGATTATATCATCCTTACCGTCACGAATATCTCTCGCTACACAGCCACGAATATGACTTGCAAGCAGTTCTTTATTGAATGCATTTACAGCAGCATTTACAGCGGCGGATTGAATCAGAATATCTGTGCAGTATACATCTTTTTCCACCATTCCACGAATTCCGCGAATCTGCCCTTCAATTCTGTTTAATCGATTAATCAGTTTTTTTCGTTCTTCTTCCGAGCGATTTGTTGTTTTGCAACAGCATTCACAGGATTTTTTATCAACCATTAACATCCTCCTCTCATACCCATAGGGGGTATTTTTATTATACACTTTCTGAGATTATATGTCAATAGGAAGGTAAAGCAAGAATAAATATAATATTACAGCATTACTGCTAATTCCGGCTATTTATTTCGGATTTTTTATTGACAGAGAAGTATTTCCTGTTTTAATCATCAGCAAAACTCATTGTATAATTACACAAAATTCCAAAAAAATATTGATTTTTTTGTCGAAAAATGTTATAATTGTAACACTGCTAACCAAATATGGAGGTATAAAAATGACAAAGCAATCAAAAAAGAATACAAAATATGAAATACTGCAATGCGCTACAAGGCTTTTTTTAGAAAAAGGCTATACAGATTCGTATATTACTACAATAGCCAAGGAGTTACAGATAAGCACAGGAAACATTACATTCTGGTTTCCTACCAAAGAGCATATACTTGCAGAACTGGTGCGTAATCTGTTTGAATTCCAATGGGAAACGGAAGAAAATAAACAGGATATGCTTCAGGCATATCTGTATGAACTTGCAATGATTGCTTCAGTATGCGAAGACAATCCTAACGCAAAGGATTTGATAATTTCTGTATACACTCATTCCCTCCCGTTTGCGATTGTCCGTGAGGGTGATGTTGCTCGAACAAAACAGATATTCGGCAAATATTGTCGTGATTGGACTGATACAGATTTTGTTCTCGCAGAAAATGTGGCATCAGGTATTGAGTATGCAATGTTTATGACGGAAAATACAGAAAATATTACATTTGAACAGAGAGTAAAAAGCTCTCTGGATGCTATCCTGAAACTGTATGAAGTACCAAAAGCTGTCAGAACGCATTCTCTCGATGAAGTAATGTTAATGGATTACCGCAGTAAAGGCAATTATGTATTTGATGCGTTCAGCCACTTTGTAGAAGAGAAGATTTTTTCATAAATCAGGAGAAATTCAAAAAAACTTTTGCAATTTACAGAGAAACCTCCATATTATGTGCTTAATCGTACATAATATGGAGGTTTTTATTTATTTTATTTCAAACAGGAAACAATAATATCGCCGCATTGTCTGCAGCCTATTTGTGTCATTCCCTCGCTCATAATATCAGCAGTTCGGTAGCCTGCATCAAGATAAGCAGAAACTGCCGCTTCAATCGCATCAGCCTCCTTTGGCATATTGAAGCTGAAACGAAGCATCATTGCCGCTGAAAGAATAGTTCCGACAGGATTTGCAATATCCTTTCCTGCAATATCGGGAGCAGAGCCGTGAATAGGCTCATAAAGTCCACAGTCAGTCGCTCCAAGACTTGATGACGGAATCATTCCTATTGAGCCTGTTATCATTGAAGCCTCGTCTGAAAGTATATCTCCGAACATATTTTCAGTAACAATAACATCAAACTGTGAAGGATTTTTTACAATCTGCATAGCACAGTTATCAACAAGCATATCCGAAAGCTCGACATCAGAATATTCCTCTGCCAAACGATGCATAACCTTTTTCCATAAACGACTTGAATCAAGAACATTGCTCTTTTCTACGGAACAGAGCTTTTTATTGCGTTTTCTTGCAGTTTCAAAGCCTATTCTGCCAATTCTCTCGATTTCCGCTTCGCTGTATCTGAGTACATCAATTGCCGTATTGCCCTCTGTTTTATGCTCGCCGAAATATATTCCGCCGATAAGCTCTCTTACGATAATAAAATCAATGCCTTTGTCTACTATTTCTTTTTTCAGAGGCGATGCCTCTGAAAGCTGTTTCCAGATTTTTGCAGGACGATTATTGGAATAAACTCCCATTCCTGCACGAAGTCTTAAAAGTCCTTTTTCAGGACGTTTATCTCCTTCAACATTATTCCACTTTTCGCCTCCTACTGCTCCGAGAAGTACACTATCAGATGCAAGACATTTTTCAAGCTCGGATTCAGGAAGCGGATCGCCATATTTATCAATGGCACATCCACCCATATCGACTTCAGTATAATTGAATGTATGTCCATAAAG
Organism: Ruminococcus sp.; assembly: GCA_017523285.1. Classification (GTDB taxonomy): domain Bacteria; phylum Bacillota; class Clostridia; order Oscillospirales; family Ruminococcaceae; genus Ruminococcus. Next base: position 27,090 of record JAFWWU010000055.1, on the reverse strand, counting down.
CTCCGCAATTCTGTCAAGAACTCTGATTGCCTGCGCTGTAATTTCAGGACCGATTCCGTCACCACGGATAACTGCTATATTCTTAATCATTGCTCATACCCTCTTTCAATGAATTAAGAAGTCCGCCGCTTTTAATGATATTCTGAATAAACGGTGGAAAAGGCTGTGCCTTATAGCTTTTTCCTGTTGTAATATCAGTAATAACACCTGTATCAAAATTAACACTTACTTCATCATCTGCATTTATTTCCTCTGCCGCCTCTTCACATTCAAGAATAGGAAGTCCGATATTTATTGCGTTACGATAAAAAATTCTCGCAAAGCTTTTCGCAATAACACAACCCGTACCACATGTTTTTATTACAAGCGGAGCATGCTCTCTTGAAGAGCCACAGCCGAAATTCCAGCCTGCTACCATTATATCGCCCTTGCTGACTTTCTTCACAAAATCTTTGTCTATATCCTCCATACAGTGCAGAGCAAGCTCGTTTGCGTCAGGAGTATTAAGATAACGTGCAGGAATAATTACATCGGTATCGACATTATCGGGATATTTAAAAACCTTACCTTGTGTATTCATCGTTTAATCCTCCTTGTATTCGGTGATATAGCCTGTTAAAGCACTTGCGGCGGCTGTATGCGGAGAAGCAAGATAAACCTCACTTTCAACGTGCCCCATACGTCCGACAAAATTACGGTTTGTCGTTGCAATACAGCGTTCACCTGCGGCAAGTATGCCCATATATCCTCCAAGACACGGACCGCATGTAGGAGTTGATACAACAGCTCCTGCGTCAATAAATGCAGTATACCAGCCACGCTGAACGCACTCACGAAGAATCTGCATTGTTCCCGGAATAATTATACAACGGACTCCGTCAGCTATCTTCTTGCCATTGAGAATTTTATAAGCCGCTTCCATGTCTTCAAGTCTGCCGTTTGTACATGAACCGATTACAACCTGATCTATAACTATATCGTGAAGCTCACTTGCAGGACGTGTATTTTCGGGAAGATGCGGACAAGCTACAACAGGAACAACTGCGCTCAGGTCAATATCAATTACTTTTTCGTATTCAGCGTCTGCATCTGCCTCGTATACTATCGGATTTCTTTCACTTCTGCCGCTTAAATATTCCATTGTAACCTCATCAACAGGGAAAATGCCATTTTTTGCACCAGCCTCTATTGCCATGTTACAGATACAAAGACGGTCATCCATTGAAAGATTACGCACACCCTCGCCAATAAACTCCATACTTTTATATAAAGCACCGTCAACACCTATCATGCCGATTATTGTAAGAATTACGTCTTTTCCGCTGCAATTATCGGGAAGCTTTCCGATAAGATTGAATTTTATTGCTGACGGCACTTTAAACCAAGCCATACCTGTTGCCATACCTGCTGCCATATCGGTAGAGCCTACTCCTGTCGAGAAAGCTCCTACTGCTCCATAAGTACAGGTATGACTGTCAGCACCGATAATACAGTCACCTGCTGTCACAATGCCTTGTTCAGGGAGAAGTGCATGCTCTATGCCCATTTTGCCCACATCATAAAAATGACTTATGCAATGCTCACATGAGAAATTACGACAGGTTTTACTCTGTTCAGCCGCTTTTATATCCTTGTTAGGCACAAAATGGTCAAGCACAATTGCTATTCTGTCTTTATCAAAAACCTTGTCAAATCCTGCCTTTTTGAATTCATTTACAGCAACAGGGGTAGTGATATCGTTGCCAAGAACAATATCAAGCTTTGCGTTTATAAGCTGTCCTGCAGTTACGCTTTCAAGCCCTGCATGAGCGGCAAGAATTTTCTGCGTCATAGTCATTCCCATATAATCAGCCTCCCTTTGTCATATTACTGAAAGCACTCAGAAGTGCGTTTGTACTTGCTTTGATAACGTCGGTATCAGTACCTGCTCCCCAGAACATTTCGCCGTTTTCGTTTTCAATTCCGATATATGAAGCCGCTATACTCTGTGAGCCTTTACCCTGCATACTGTGCTGAGTAAATATCTGCAATACATATTCCTTGCCCGTATATGCTTTAAGAGCATTGCTTACAGCATTAAGAGAACCATTGCCATCAGCTTCAAGCTTTGTTTCAACTCCGTTCTGCATAAAGGTAATATTGATTTTTACTGCGCCATGGTCACGGATAAAGTCAAATTCCGTAACCTTTATATCTCCCTGAATATTAAGATAATTCTCCTTGAATATTTCAAGCATTTCATCAGGCTTGAGTTCTTTATGCTCTCTGTCTGAAATATCCTTGCAGAGATAGCTGAAATGCTCACGCATTTTCTTAGGCAAATTATATCCGAATGTCTGTTCAAGCAGATAACCAATACCACCTTTTCCTGACTGAGAATTTACTCTGATTACATCTGCATCATAAGTTCTGCCTATATCGGCAGGGTCAATCGGAATATACGGAACAGTCCATTCATGAAGCTCGTTTGTCTGTCTGTATTTCATACCCTTTGCGATAGCATCCTGATGACTTCCCGAAAATGCGGCAAATACAAGTGAGCCTGCATAAGGTGCTCTGTCGTGAACACGCATACGGGTACAGTTTTCATATTTTTCAACAAGATAATTCATATCAGAAAGATTAAGCTTCGGGTCAACTCCGTGAGAATACATATTCATAGCAAGTGTAATTATATCAACATTGCCTGTTCTTTCGCCGTTTCCGAACAATGTTCCTTCCACACGGTCTGCGCCTGCTAGAAGTGCAAGCTCAGCATCTGCAACACCTGTGCCTCTGTCGTTGTGAGGATGAAGCGAAAGTGTTACAAACTCACGATATTTAAGATTTTCACTCATATATGCAACCTGTGAAGCGTATATGTGCGGCAGGCTCATTTCAACAGTTACAGGAAGATTTATAATAACATTATTGTTTTCATCAGGCTCAAGCACATCAAGTACAGCATTGCACACTTCAAGTGCATATTCAGGCTCTGTTCCTGTAAAGGATTCGGGAGAATATTCAAAACGGAAATTCCCTTCATACTCCTTCGCAAGCTTTTTTACAAGTCTTGCTCCGTCAATCGCAATCTGTTTTATTTCTTCCTTTGATTTGCCGAATACCTGTTCACGCTGTGCAACGCTTACGGAATTATAAAAATGAATAATCGCACTCGGCGCACCCTTACAGGCTTCAAAAGTCTTTCGGATAATATGTTCACGGCATTGTGTAAGAACCTGAACTGTAACATCATCAGGTATCATATTTTTATCTATAAGTGTACGCAGAAATTCATATTCTGTTTCACTTGCGGCAGGAAATCCAACTTCAATCTCCTTGAAGCCTACTTCAAGAAGAACCTTATAGTATTCAAGCTTTTCTTCAAGACTCATCGGAATTACAAGGCTCTGATTTCCGTCACGCATATCAACGCTACACCATACGGGCGGCTTTTTTATATATTCATTCTTAACCCAATGAGTATATTTCTCATCTACGGGATAATACCCGACACGATATTTAGTTGAATCCATCATATATTTACTCCTTTTCCGCTATCACTTCAACCTCAACAAGAGCATCCTTCGGAAGCATCTTTACAGCCACACAGGAGCGTGCAGGCTTTTCAGTGAAATACTCTGCATACACCTCGTTAAATGCTGCAAAATCCTCCATATTCTTCAAAAAGCATACTGTTTTAACCGCATTTTTCAATGAACTTCCTGCGGCAGCAAGCACAGCTTCAAGGTTTTTACATACACGATGAGTCTGTTCGGTGATATTATCTCCCTCAATAAGTCCTGTTTCAGGGTTAAGCGGAATTTGTCCCGATGTAAAAATAAGATTTCCTGTAACTATTGCCTGTGAATAAGGTCCGATTGCCGCAGGGGCATTGTTTGTCTGAATTTTATTGCTCATAATTATTCTCCTCTATACTATTTTAAATCCCTCATTACGAAGCGACTGCGTAATAAGGTTAACGTGTTCATAATCTCTTGTTTCCATATCAATACGAAGAAAACATCCGTTAACGCTTTCGGTATTGCCCTTCTCGTAGTGAACTCCCGTAACATTTCCACCACAGTCTGCAATAATACGGGATATATTTTTAAGCTGTCCCGGTTTATCTATAAGTTCAATCAGCAGACTTGAAGAACGTCCCGAATTTCTAAGACCTCTGTCAATAACTCGCGAAAGACTTGTGACATCAATGTTGCCGCCTGATACTATTGCTACTACACGTTTACCATTGAAATCAAATTTATTGAACATTACCGCCGCAACAGCTGCAGCACCTGCACCCTCAGCTATCATTTTCTGCTTTTCCATAAGTGCAAGAATTGCACTTGAAACCTCATCATCGCTGACAAGAGCGATTTCATCGACATATTTTTTTACATACTCGTATGTATTATCTCCGGGCTTTTTAACCGCAATACCATCAGCAATTGTAGAAACTGATTTTAACGATTTAATTTTTCCGTTTTTCAAGGAATTATACATACTTGGCGCACCTGTAACCTGAACTCCGTAAACCTTTACGGAAGGTCTTATCTTCTTAGCGGTATATGCAATTCCAGAAATAAGTCCGCCGCCGCCGACAGGCACAACAATAGCATCGATATCATCAAGCTCTGTCAGAACTTCAAGTGCAATAGTCCCCTGACCTGCTATGACATTTTCATCATCAAAAGGATGAACAAAGGTATATCCCTCTTTTTCTTTAAGCTCTAAAGCTTTCTGATATGCGTCGTCATAACAGCCCTCAACCAGACAAACCTCTGCGCCAAAGCCCTTTGTTGCTTCAACTTTAGAAATCGGAGCTGTATCAGGCAGGCATATCAATGATTTTATTCCGTTTTTTGTTGCGGCAAGTGCAACACCCTGTGCATGATTACCAGCCGAACAAGCAATTACACCTTTCTGTTTTTCTTCTTCGGAAAGCATAGCAATTTTATAAGCCGAGCCTCTTACCTTGAATGAGCCTGTTATCTGTAAATTCTCAGGTTTAAGAAACAGCTCACAGTTCGGAGCAATTCCATACGCTCTTACCACATTAGTTTCACGAATAATTTTTTTAAGTACAGTCTGTGCATTAAAGACCTTATCAAGTGACAACATTTTTATTCCGCCTTTCATATAATATATATGCTTCAAGGTAAATAAAAAACCGCCCCAAAGCATTACAAACTTGCTTTGAGACGGGTGTAATTAACATATACAACACTCGCGGTACCACTCAAATTGCGGATATATCATCCGCCACCTCTTCGAAGTCAATTAACTTCTATGCACTAACGCAGCATACACGGGAAACGCCTACTGGGTGTAAACCTTTGGGGCTTCCGGCTCAGAAGGGATGGGAAGTCTACAGTCCTTTACCGGGATCACACCATCCCCGGCTCTCTGAGAAGTTCGTTGTAGTTTCCGTCTTCATCAACGCCTTTGATTTCGAAGTCCATCAACCTCTATGCACTTACGCAGCATACACGGGAAACGCCTACTGGGTGTGAACCTTTGGGGCTTCCAGCTCGGAAGGGAGAGAACAAAGTCTCGCATACCGATTTTCACCAACCATCGGCTCTCTGAAATGCCATACAACCCTGACCATTCTTCGTCATAGCTTTTATTGATATTCAATTTACTATATTTTAGCACTGTAAATCATCAATGTCAAGAGTTTTTGCAGCACTTTTGAAATTTTGTATATTTTACTCAAACGCACATAATACATTCAGACAATATTAACAAGATTTATAATCCAGTTCTCATCAAATTAAAAATATTGCTTTTTATTAAGAAATATATTATAATTATATTATCAAAAACATATTTATGAGGTAAAAAATGAAAAGAGTATTATTACTTACAAGAACAGCAATTATTGTCTTTGTCGCTCTTTGTGTTCTGATTGTCGGAGGATACGTTCTTCTTCGATTCAGCGGCAGTACAATTGACCCTTCACTTGAGCGTGTTATATATGACGGAAAGGAATCTGACTCTCCTCTTATCAATATCAATGGTATGACTCAGGAAACAAGAATTCTTGCACCTGAGGGATATACCCGCATAGAAGCCGATGAAACAAGTCTGCTTCATTTTATGCGTAATATGGAGGTTTTGCCGCACGGAAATCCTATTGTTTATTATGACGGTGATGAACTTGGCAACAACTGCGCTCTCGTCTATGCAATGGATATCGGCGCACATGATTTACAGCAATGTGCTGACAGTGTAATACGTGTTTACAGCGAATATTTCTGGTCGCAGAAAGACTATGACAGCATTGCATTTCATCTTACAAACGGTGAGCTTATGAAATATACTGACTGGCGAAAAGGCAAGCGTCTTGTTGCGGCAGGCAGTTTTTCAACTCAGCTTAAACTGAAAGGCAAAAACAAAAGCTATGAATGCTTCCGTGCTTATCTTGAATGCGTAATGAATTATGCAGGAACAAAATCGCTCTACGATGAGAGTGAAACTATTCCGCTTTCAGATTTTAAACCCGGAGATATTCTCCTTATCCCAGGCTCACCCGGTCACGTTGTTCTTGCAGTTGATATGTCTGTAAACGCTGACGGTGAAAAATGCTATCTGTTCGCTCAGGGATTTATGCCTGCACAAAGCTTCCACATGATTGAAAATGACAAGCATCTTGATGACCCGTGGTTTTATGAATCAGAGCTTAAAGAAAAATTCAGAGTTGGCTCATATACGTTCATAGATGATAACGTACGCAGATGGCAAAACGGATTCTGATTTATATTGTACAAAAAAGCCGACAGCGAATGAAATGCTGTCGGCTTTTTGAATTACCAATTAATTACAGAATGACTGTGAATATAGAACTCTTCCTGACTTGGCTGCCATGCCTTTTCCTTAGGTGGAAAAAGAGCATCAAACTTCTCAACTGCCTCGGCATCGTCACAGGGTGCTTCCACATCACTCGGATAATAAAACCATTTTCTGCCGTCAAGTGCATTTTCATCAAGCACCTTAACAAGCAATGCTGTCGGAAATACATCTCCCTCAAAGCATACGTTGTATTTTTTACAGCTTTTATAGCCTCTTGCAACGTAGTTATCAGGATTCCCGAAGTTTATAATTGTATCATATCCAAGCTCGGCTGCTTTTTCAAATGTATATTCAAGCAAAATTCTGCTGTAACCTTTTCTCTGATAATCAGGATGAATACAAAGCGGTCCCATAGTAAGAACAGGCTTTTCCTCTTTATTTTCATCTGCAAGCTTTGCTCTTGTATACATAATACAACCAATGATTTTTCCGCCAGCTTCAATTACATAATTAAGCTCACGCACAAAATCCTTATGTGTTCTCATTGTGTGAATAAGATAATGCTCATTACAGCCGGGAACGCTTAAATTCCAGAATGCTTCACGGGCAAGATTCTCTGTTTCACGATAGTCTTTTTCTGTTTCCAAACGGATAATATAGTCATTTTTATTCATTGTTTTTCCTCCTGAAAGTTGTTGACTCAACGAGGGAGGTTTGTGTAAGAATGTATTCGCAAACCTCCCGTTTACGCTACAATCTCAGGTCTGTTATTCTTCTTCAAACAACAATCTCCTTAAAATAAATTTATAATTACAACGGAATATCCACAAAGGACATTCCGTTGAAACTATTATACTGCGAAAAACTCAGCTTGTCAATATTATTCAAAGCTCAACACATTTTACTACAACTCTTGCTTCTCCGCCGAGAGTACAGGTAAACAGCGTCAGTGCATAATCATCTGTTTTAACTGCTCCAATGTCAGTCGGCGCTATAACCTCAATACTTTCAACACTGTAACTGTGAACAGTATTGTCAAAGCCTATAAAGCGTATCATATCACCGTTTACAAGCTTATTTATTCCGCCGAAATGCGATGAATAATTATGCGCACATATCACAAGGTTTTTATCTTCTGCTGTTCCGATATATCTGCAAGGAGTTGATTTAAGTCCTGCATAGCTGAATTTTTCAGCTACAGGAAGCTCTATTCCAAGCGGAATAATCTGAAGCACTCCCGTATATGTGCTGTTTTTTATGCTCACAGTTTTTTTATCTTCAAGAGTCGATATAACCGCATCGGGAAGCGCTGATTCTGTCATAGCTTCAAAATCAGGCATATCATTTTCATTCTTTATCGGAATTTCCTCATCAAGTGCAGGAATATTATATATCTGCCTTATCTCTGACACAATTTCATCCGAAGCCTTTTCTGCTTTGCTCTGCAATGAAATATTATACCCCGCTATTGCCGCCGCTGTAATAAGCATCACAGCACCAACCGCAATAAGAATTATCCCGATTTTTTTCCTTTTCATATAGTCCTCCGATGATTACTGCGTCTTTTTCCTCAGCATCAGACTGCCTGCCGCTATAAGTATAATTCCCAGAAGCGAAAGCACAGGTATCGGCCACAGAAGCATTCCCGTCTGCGGAAGCTTCTGAGCTGTTGTAGTCGTCTGAATAGTTGTCGTTGCAGGCGGAGCTGTCGTTGTAACTTTATCCTTATACGAGTTCGTTATCTCGAAATATTTTACTCCTCGCCCCTCTGCGTCAAGATATTCCATTTCAAAATTTACAAAGAAGTTTTCAGGCAAATCGTTTTCAATGATTGTCCATTCGTTTTTATTGTCAAGCTCAGGCCACACATACTGCCATTCATTTGCAGCATTGAGTATGATTGTATCGTAGATTACACCGTCTTTGAAAAGTGAAACCTTTACATCGTGAGTTTCCTCGGTGTTAGTGAATTTTGCCTTTACAACACAACTTATCTTATCGCTTGCCGCACCACTACATACAAGTCCGAGCTTCGGAACAACCGTAATATCAAGCTGCCAGTCTGTTCCGTAAACCTCTCCGTCTGCTACGCATACAACTACGGGAGCTGATGAATATACAAACGAATTATACTCTACCTGCCCCGACTGTATCAGATAGAAGCCCTGCGGAAGATTCTCCGCTATAAGCATATCATCAGGCATACAGCTTTTACTGCAATAAGGCTCAAGCGACTCTGATATTGCGTAATACGAAAGCGTATACGCAAGAGAATTAAGTGCCTCTTTCGTGCTTATATCAAATTTAATCGGATATTCTCTGAATCCCTCTGTAATTTCAAATGTTTCTGCATCTATTATGTCCGCAACCCTGAAAATATCCCAGCGCATTTCGGTATCAAGCCCCTCAAATGCTCTGAAATCGAGAGTAATACGTCCTCTTTTCCCCTCGGCTGATACGGCTGACGAAAAATGACATAGCATGCTCGCAAATATCATAAGAGCAGTCATCACTTTTATAATTTTACAGCATTTCATCCTCGTCACCTACCTTAATCCCGTGGTGTTTTCCTTTCTTCTTTCTGCGATTTCTTATCGAGGCTATTATCATCATAAGTATAAATGTGAGAACAAGCATAGGTATAACTACTATCGACGCTACTACAATACGTTCAATCTGCACTGCGTCTGCCGATACTCTCACCTGCATTTCGGGTGCCTCTGTTTCAATTCTCTTGCCTCTTACAAGAAGTCTGTGCGTGTTTACGCCGTATGGAGTGCATGTAAGAAGCGTTATATAGTCCTGTCCATTCTCACGGGCAAGATTTTCCATTTCGTATGGTTTTACTATAAGTATACGGTCAATCTCGTATGTAAGCACCTCGTTCAGAATTGTTACTGTGAATAAATCTCCCACTACAAGCTTATCAAGGTCGCTGAAAAGCTTTGCGGAAGGAAGTCCTCTGTGTGCGGAAAGTACGGCGTGATTGCCCTCTCCGCCGACAGGGAGAGCCGAGCCCTCTAAATGTCCGACAGCTATATTAAGTACAGCCTCGCTTGTTCCGTGATAAATCGGAAGCTGAATCTGTATCTGCGGTATTGTGACATACCCCATAATTCCCGTACCCGTAATATCAAGCACGCTGTTATAATCGCTTGGCAAGCCGTCCTTGCTTGTAAGCGGTGAGCTGAGCTGTTTCAGTCTTTCGTTATAATCATGAGCCTGTCCCATTATTTCGTTATAACGGGTGTCGTCCATGTTGTTAATCTGCTCATCATATTTCGCAATAGCATAGGATTGGTGCTTTGTGTTTATGTAGTTGCTGACCGTAGGATAGAGCATTACGGAGAGTCCCACAAGAAATATGATTATTAATATTATTGATAGTATTTTGCTTTGTTTCTTCTTTTTTTTCATCTTATGGTACACTCCCTAATGCCCGCCCACAGATTTCTCTGTGGGCAGACCGTTGGTTTTATTCAGAATTTTACTGCGTTTTAAAATATGTTTCGGTTAAGATTTTTTATTCCTCATCCTTACCCATTCTCTTCTTGATTACGAGTGCCGCACCAGAACCGATTACGAGTGTTCCGCCGAGGATGTAGAATATCTTTGTGCCTATGCCGCCTGTTTCAGGTAAGGTTGTTCCCTTGTTGTTGGCTACCTGAATCTGAAGAACACCTGTATAATTATCATTCGCTTCTAACCCCTCAACAGCAGTTCCTTCATTTACTTGAACTGTTAAATTCTCTGTAGCATTATTGATAGGATCTGACGTATTATCCTGTGTATTTGCTGTAATAACAACTTTTATCTCTTCTGGAAGAACGTTGTATCCATCTGGAGCAGCAGTTTCCTTAAGGTAATATGTACCCTCATCAAGTCCTATAATATTGATTATTCCGCTTCCATTTGATACAAACTCATAAGCAGATGTTTCATCACCCCAACCAGATATCTTATCAGTTGTTACTAACGCATACTTACCTTCATCATTCTTTAATTTGAATTTAGCATTCGCAAGCTTAGTAGCGCTATTTTGAGCGTCCACCTTTTCAATATCAAGTTGATATGTTAAAATTTTAACATTATCATCTACAGTTGTCTTGGTGTCTTTAATATCCGTTTCGCCTGTTGAATCATTAGTCGGAGCTTCAGATATATTATTAGTTAAATCAGGAGAATATGTAGAGTTCGGGTTGCTCAAATAAGTTAATTGTACTTTATTTGTTTGACCAGTTTCACCAATATTTGCACTTGAATTTAATTTAGCACTATATGTAACTTCAATTATTGTATCTTTTGTTACACCATCATAAGTTGTAACGTCTTCAAAAGAAACTGTTATTTTGTTATTTAAAACAGTTACTCTACAATTCTTGTCGTTAGTCTGATTTATTGTATTATTACCAACCTTTACAGTTACATTTTCCGCTGCTGGAGCATCAAATTCTGTTCCTAATGTATCTGTAATAAGATAATAGTATGCACCATAATCGTCTATAGTAACTGGAAGTGTACCTATAATCTTAAAAGCAACCGCATCGCCAATACAAGCATCGGCTACTTTACCCCAACTACCGTCATTTTCTACTGATTTCGCTATAGTAGGAGCTGAACGTTTTGTGCTAATAGTTAGATTATCACTACCAACAACCCTTAACAAACCTAATGTTCTTGCTTGATTCACACCATCAATAGTCTCAGGTGCATATCGTTCAATAATAACATAATAACCTTGTGGAATATCGCTACTTTCTCCAATTTTCATAGTAACATCAGCATTACCATTACCCGCACCTTTTATATCTGCATTTTCATAAGTTTCACTACTATCAACATTAGCACCAACTAATCTTGCAAATGCATTGGCTTTTTCACTATCATTCCCAACACCATTAATAATATTAGCTACTGCCATTGCAGTTTCTGGAGTTTTTACTGACTCTATGTTGTAAAACTGGTTATTTTCCCCTGCTCCAAAAGTAGAATCAGCTTTTAAAGCCTCTATAAGACTAACTACATTAATATTACTTCCCCAATTTGTTATACCAAATTTTCCTGCGTTTGAATATCCTTCAAACACTTTATAGCCATAATAGTAAGTATATCCTATCGCATTACTATCTGCTTGAATTGTTACCGTCGCACCACTCGCCACCATAGGCACTGTAAAAGTAGTTGCTGCCATAGGGATTGTCATACAAGCTGCTACTAAGAGAGCTGTTAATTTTCTGTTCTTTTTCATAATATTACTTCCTTTCGAATCTGAATTTCGGGTTGATTTCGTTTTAAACTGATTGAATTTAACTTTCATACTATAACTTCCTTTCTGTCTTGGATTTTGTCGGTCTTTATTTTTAATTTAACTTGAATTCTTCATAATAAATTACTCCTTTAATATCGTCAATTTTGTTTCTTGCGTAATGCTCTTAATGATATATATATTCCTCCTGAACATATCATCATTAATATTCCCGCATTACGATACGGATGAGTTCCTATACCGCCTGTTGACGGCATTGTTGTGTTGGTTGTTTTTAATGTGTTTTTTACTGTGAGAATGTTGTTCTCTGGATTTTCTTCTAAGTCTAAAGCATTCAGAACTGTGCTTTCGACTTCAAATAAGTTATTGATAGAAATGGCACTTGATAGTTTAGTACCATCATTATATTCTATTTCTATTTCTTCAATAACGTAATAATAAGGTGTGCCGTCAGGGGCTACCATTGGCTGATTACTGAGAATGTGCTCCCAATTATTATTACCAGCTGTTAATGTTATTGTTTCAACAAGAGTGATGTCATAAGGGTTGTATGGAAGTGGTTCTTCTATATTAGTACCTGCATTGCCATTAATTAATGTAATCGTGTGATCGCCTTCAAACGTAATGACAATTTGCTTAAGGTTTTCAGTGTACGCTGTACAGATAAGCAGGAAATCAAGCTCGCTATAGCTATACTTTTCTTCATTATTATAATTCTTTGGTAAATATCTTTTGTAAATCAAATGGTTTTCATCATCAAATTCACTTTTATAATCACCAATATCCCAGTTCTCATAAAGCTGCTTATCATTAATTGCGTAAATATTCATATTGAATACTGTATTGTAATATTCTGTACCCTCACGAGTTAGTTTATTACGATTATGAAATTCTGCTTTAATTTCTTTAACTGTAAAACCTCTGAACTGGTCAGGAATTCGCCATGCAAGACTTTTGCTATAATCGAGATTACCGTCAGCATTCAAGTTTGTTGATAGAACGTTGATTGTTTTTGAGTATTCTAATTTTTCGGTGTTGCCGCCTTGATTGCCTGAGCCTGTGGCGAGATTGTTTGAATTATAAAAATTATTTTCAATTGTCAACTCTAAATCATCTTCATAATATACTATAATTTTTTCTAAATTTTGGGTATATTGTGATGGACAGTTAATTTGAAGTTGTTGTATGTTTTTGCATTGACTAGATTCGTAATTTTGAGTTAAAACATTATTGTTCCATCCGCTTTTACTTGAATCTGGATTTAGCCAAGGCTTAGATACATCTACTCTAAAAATTTTATTTTTAAAGCTATCATCATCTTCACTAAATGTATCTCTCTTATGGAAATAACCTTCAACTTTCAATATTTTTTTTGTTTGAAAATAGTTTATTTCATATTCCATATAATCTTTAATATCAACTTTCACATTAACATCAGTAAGTTCTTCTTCATCATTACCTTCATCAGAAGCAAAAGTGATTTTAAGATTAGTAATCTGAAATGTAGGAGCGTTATTCGTATCACTTGTTGCAAATACAAGATATGAATCTTCACTTGATGATAAAGCACCTAATCGGTCGTTACCATTTGCACCATAATTATCTGTATCAGATGATACAGTATAAGTGAGCACATTTCCATTTAATGTAAGCCCATCTGTTGCTTTAGAAATATTGCTGTTAGTTACAATCTTAATAAGAACTCCATTTGTACTATTAACTTGATTATAGGTACCGCAAAAAATTCTATATTCTTTATTATTATTTGTTATTCCTAAATCAGAATTAAAAGAATATTCAACCTTCATTATCTGCTTGCCATAAGCATCTGATGGAAGTTTATATACATAATTATATTTGCTATAATCATCTGAATACTGACCATTGCTATCGTTATATGATATATCTGCATCAAATGTAAGCTCTGTCTTAGCGTCATTCCATGTGCCTGTTGGAAATGTCATCTGATTACTATCAGCGAAAGTGATTGTAAGTTGCTGGATTGAAAAATAAGGTTCAGAATTACTTGTAAAAACTAATAAATCGTTTTCTTCTACTGTAAAGCTTTCATTTAGTGTTAAAACATAATTAGAAGAATTATAACTAATATTATGATTACTAGTAGCAAAATCCGTTTCTGTTCTCAAAGTTTTAAAATCTCCAGGCAGTTGACTTCTTAAAGCGTAGATGAAAAAATATTGACAATTCTCGTTGTTATCACGCGCTGTAAAAGTAACATTTTGGTTGAATTTATATTCAATTTTTGATACTTTTCTGTTTTTATACTGAGACAAATCAAAAACAAAATTATATTGATGATTTGAATATTGCTTATTTGTATCATATACTAGATTTGTTAATACAACGGTATTATTTGTATTTCCACTCTGAGTTGTTGTAGTAGTTGTTGTTGTAGTTGTTGTTGTAACTTTTGTAGTAGTTGTAGTAGTCGTTTCGCCACCTGTGCTTACTGCACTATTAAATTCTAATTGAAGTGATAAAATCTCATAATCTACATCTTGCATTGAAGATATAATCAAAGTTTGATTGTCACCAATACGCTGCCAATAATTTCCGATTAAGTCAGAATCTATATTTATAAGACTTTGACCTATATATAATGTATGATTACTTCTCCAACCGCCATCATTATGTTGAACCGATTCTAAATTAGGTGTGCTACTAAATGCTATTTTTATTCTATTAAGTTGAACGCCAACATACGAACTTAAATCAATTCTGATTTCATAGTTATGTAGTGACTTATCAGCAGCATCATCAAATGAAAGATTTGAATAAGTAACTGTCTTGCCCTCGTTACTAATAACAGGAGCATCATCAAGCATATTAATATAAGAATTAATATCTATACCATTTTCAATTGAAAGGTTGCTAATCTGTGTGATATCACCCTTATATCTGTATACATTAACAACAACGTGTTTCATGAGATCTTTACTAATGCCTTGCCATTGCTTCTGAATTTTGAGTGAGACTGTTTTTTGATAGTTGTTGATATATAATGTACCATTAGTGTTTATTGCACTTGAATACTCAGGGTAGAATCCACTTGGCGTATTTATTTCTTCAACCCTATAGTAATATCCACTTTCAAGCTCGTTAAAAGTATACTGCCAATTGTTTGATATAGATAAATCATACTCGCCCTCGCCAACAGGAGTGTTAATACTATTAGTATCCCTACCCATAAAAAGCTTAAATTTGAAAGTCTTACTTGTCCAGAATTGACTTGTTTTACCATTCATATTTTTCTGAACAGTTATAGAAATTGTATTAGCCTTTTTCTTTTGATTTGTAATTGTTACATCGTATTCTTCTAATTGACGACTATTATCACAATAAATCGGGTAAACTTGATCACTTTCATTTTTATTATCTCCGTCAACATTATACCCAACCGCACTGTATGATATATTATAATCATCAAGATTACCGCTGTTTATCGACTTTTCTCTGATGTAATAATAATATGTATTATCACTTCGATCAGCTATCGGAAGATTCTCAATAGTTTTACTCCAACTATCATTAGAGCTTATAGTGTATGTACCTAATACTTCTGCACCATTAGGAACTGACTGCTGATTTTCACGTGATCTAAGCACTTCAAATTCAATTGAGCTTGGTAGTTCACTCAAATTATTACCATTGCTATCTTTCCATTCTTTCTTAACAGTAATGTCAATGTACTTAATAGCATACATAGTAATTGTAGCATTACTTAAGGAAACTCCATTGTTGTGATAATATACTTGATAACTAGCAGTTCCATTATTATAATAGGTTTCTTTTATATAATAATATAGAACTTTGTTATCGTCAAATATTGGCTGCTCCTTAAAAGTATATTTCCAATTTTCCTCTGTTTTTTCAGAATTTGGTGTAATAAAGACAGACCTGCTAGTATCGTCATCTGAGAAAATTTGCTCCACTTTATCTGAATCACTCAAATCATCTATAGACAGATTAGGATATGTTGAACGATAAAAATTAATATTTTTACCTGGATGTTCAGAATTATAAAACAAATCATTCGGATTTGATTTAACTTCAATAGTAATATCTATAGTCTGAGGTTCTTGATTTTCTCCTCCGATTTCAGCCGATACACTATTAGTAATATCAACAGTACCTGTCTTATTACAACCATTATTAGTATACTCAGCCTTGTAATATTTTCCGTCTGCACTTACAGGCTGTTCTTTAACATAATAATAGTAACTCTGATCCAGATTGAACCATGTATCATTCCAATGTTTATCAGCTGTAAGTTCAAGTACAGGGACATCCGGAACTTTATCAGCTGCAGTTAACTTATCAATTGTCAAATCTTTATTTTTTGAGCGATAAAGTTCTGCATAGACTGTTGTGTTTGTAGTAGGAACTCCATCAGCCCAATTTTTCTTTGCCATTATAGCAATGGAAGTCTGCTCAAAACTTTCAACAGTTGTCATAAACATTGCTTTAGTAAATGTCGCAGAGTTTGTAATATTATTAACAATAACGCCACCTACATATTGAGAACCTAAGTTTACATTCGCTGATGGAGCCAATATAATACCACTACACTGATTTTTTAAAGTTATAGCATTTTCGAATTGTTTATTTCCTTTAGTAGAATCATAAAAATTCCATATTACATTTGTTCCTGTCAAATAATCCAATTGTGTATTATTTTCTCCTAATTCTCTATGCTTTTCAATAAATTGAAATGTAGTTGTTAAATTCGTAACTCCTTTACAGTCTACATTAATAACCAAACCTGCACCAGTAGCAAGATCAACTGTTAAAGACTGAAATCCTGTTGGAAGGTTATCATAATTAATATTAATGTAATTAAGCCCTACATTATCAATTTTAATAGTTGATATTTCATTTTGATTGTTTTGGTTTCTTGTAATTTTATCGCCATAATATTCTATTGTATAATTTAAACCATTATCAATAAGCTTATTTTGTAAGGTTATGAAATTATTTTGTTCTTCAGAAAAATTAATAAACTTATTTGTTACATGATAAGCATAAACCGTTGTATTGCCCTCAACAAAAGTACCATTTACAGTAACTCTTGGGAGAGGATTTACCGTTACAACCGGAGCCTGTTCTGTGGTTTCTTTAAAAACTGCACTTTCAGGGAATAACAACACTGAATTACGACTTGTTAACGATGAGGTGAATTCAACTGATTCTGTTGCAACAGTAATAGATTGTCCTCCAGCCTGTGCAATGCTTTCAAGTCCAAATGGTGCACCTAAAGTTAATTTGGGAGCTGCTAAATTGCCGCCACAAGGTGTATTCGTAGTTGTTATACTTTGAAATCCAAAAAGAGCAAAATTATGTGCACTACCTAGCAAACGTTCAATTTGTAAATTACTTTTCCAATTCTCGTTCCATTTTATATAATCCTTAAACTGGCTATTATCATCAGCATAATGATAGCCAAGTACAGGCAATCCATCGCTCTGATCACCATCAGCAAGTAATGTAACATTCTGTCCCATCTGAATCGGATCCGTCATACTAACCGCAGGCTCAGTAAGAGCTGAACACACGAACGATGCCACAAACGCTGATAAAAGGAGAAGAACAACGATATACTTTGTGTGCTTTCTATGTAAATTTAAAAAATGCTGAATTTTTGAAGTGTAGTTTAACATTATTCTTCCCCCTTTCATTCTAAATCAAAATAACGTCAGTTGAGAACTTCAATTCTGTTAAACGGCCATAAACGGAAAAAAACTTTTCCTAAAATGTACTCGTCCGCTATACAGCCTACCGTAGTCGAACGGCTGTCTACCGAAGTTTCTCTGTTATCACCCATTACAAAAATTCTGTTATCAGGAACCTGATACGGAAATTCTATATCACATTTCCCTTTGCTTTTGTTACTTAAATACGGCTCGTAAATTTCACAGCCGTTGACTTTGACGTTTCCGTCATCATCAATTTCAATTATATCTCCCGACGAGCCGATTACTCGCTTAAGAAGAATTTTGTTGTTGTAGTAAAATGCAACGATATCACCTGTTTCAAATTTTGAAGTTTTCAGGCAGACTATAATTTCATCACTCGTGAGTGACGGCTCCATGCTCGAACCCGTTACTCTGAATATCGGAAAGAACAACATTGCCGCTAAAACAGCTATTGCCGCCACAACGACAAGCGTAAATATCGTTTCTCTGAAAATCTTTCTGCCATTTTTTTTGCGTTTAATTCTTTTTATTTCAGCTTCAATCATGTCCGATGAAAGCTCAATATTTTTTAAATCCGACATTTTTACTTGCTCCTATTAGTTCTCCAGCCTGCGTTGAAATTCTGAATTCGTGTTTTCTGCTCTGATTTTTTGCGTTCTGTTATGAGTTCTTCGTTAATTCTTGTTGATTCTTCATCTCTGAAACGAATACCTTCTAAGTATATATCGGCAACTCTTTGCGTTTCTTCAAGTATGTTTGAAATTTTTAATGCAACTTCCGCAAGGTTTCCCGATTCCGCAATCAGAATTTTCTTGTTTGCGAGTTTTTTATTGAGCCTGTCATTTTCTTCTTTCAGTTCTTCGACTTCCTTTTGCAATTGAAGCATAAGTTCAAGCAATTCGGAACGCCTGAGCCGTTTTAATTCCTTATTCTTTTTCATATTAATTATTTACTCCAATTCTACAATTCGTATACTGTTTTTTAGTTTTTACAGTTAGATAAATTATTATTCTTTATGTTTATTATAGCATTATTTGACTTATTTTGCAAGGTTTTTACAGTTTTTATATGCATCAGACTGTTTTTTCTACATATCAAACAAAATACATAAACAACGATTGTGCTATTTTCAATTACATTTCGTATAATTAATCGCACATTATATTTTTTGTCAATTATAGAATAATATAGTATTTATCACCCAAATTCTTTCAATAAAAAATACCGCAGAATATTTTATTCTGCGGTAAAAAAAGATGCCCTCCGAAGAGAGCATCTTTATGATTATTTACTTGTTAAATCAAACAGGAAGCTTGTCAATTAACTTGAGAGCCTTCTGAAGAATAGCAAGGCTGTCCTGAGCGTTAAGACCGTTGCCATCGCCCTGAACATCAGCGTTTGCCTTACCTTCAGCTGAGATTGAGTATGCTGCACTGTTGATGAGGTAGCACTTAACGAGAACTGCGTCTGCAAGGTCTACTTCGCCGTCACAGTTAGCATCACCAGGAAGTGTAGCTGTTGGGTTTTCAGATGAACCAGGTGTAGTAACAGGAGCGCCGCCTACCTGCATATCAGGATAGAGGAGAGCCATAGCACCGAGAGCCATCATAATATCGCCCTGATGCCAGAATCTGTGGTAGTGAAGTTCGAAGTCTTCTGTTGAACCTGAAGCTTTATATTCTGCTTCGAGATCCTGGAACATTGGGTCATCTCTGTACATTGTACGGATATCGATGAACTTGATACCTGATTCAATCTTATCGCCGTTTGGCATTGTGCCTGAGTAGTTTGAAGGAACGTGAACGTCCTGATCAAAGATTCTCTTTAAGCTGCCGTTTGTTTCAGTTCTTGAAAGACCCTTATCATCACGAGCGAGTTCCCACTGTCTGTCAAGGAGTTCCTTAGCAAGGTAAAGTGCCTTACCACCGAGCTCTGTATTGTTAGCGTTTGAACCTGCTTCAGTCTTTGTGCCTGTTGCAGCAGCATAGTAGATAAGTGTATTAGCAAGTGATGATACACAACCTACGTCAGCGTTGCCTCTTGCAGTGATTTCACATGTAAGGCCATCGTTAGCGCTTTCATCATAGTTACCATCCCATGTTGCAGGTCTGCCTGACCAGTCAAGTGTAGCAGGGATTGAGTAATCGCCATCATCAGTAAGTTCTGTGTTCTCAACGAACCAGTTAACCCATCTGTCAAGAATCTTTTCAAGAGCCTCTTCAAGTGAAAGGCCACCGATCTTACCAGTGTACTTTGAACCTTCTGTCTTTACAACGTAGTAAAGTTCTGCAAGACGCTGAACAGCCCATACCTGGTTACCGATCCAGTGGTTTGAACCTGGGTCAGCGTAAACTGGGTGTTCAAGGTAAATCATATCATAGAATGTTGGTTCGCCTGAAGGATAGCCTTCATAACGACCCTTATATGAGTTTGTACAACCACCAGCGATCGGACCATCTGCTGACTGGAGCCAGAGATAGAGTTCCATCTGACGCTGGAATGATGTTTCGTAGTCGTCTGTAGCACCATCAGCCTGCATGCCAGCATTAAGACCCTCATCATAGAGAAGACCGTAAGCAGCAAGTGGGTTCTGGTAGAATTCGTGGCTGTGTGAACAACCGATCTGCCATGCCCAGCCGCCCCAGCTTTCTGTGCCGAGCATGCCGCCCCATGATGTATACCAAGCTCTGAGGAAGTGCTGGCCCTTAAGACCTGAACCACCGCTCATATCTGTTGTCTTATCCTGACAGCCGATAGCCTTGTAGTACTTGTCAAACATGTCGTTTCTGAGCTGGTCACCCATCTTACCTGCAAGAGCAGTTACCTTGCTGTCGCCAACGCCCCATCTGTTAGCTGCATAAACAGCCTGGATAGCACGGTCTTCAGCGTCAGGAGCGTTTGTATAAGCCCACTGCTTAGCAACTTCTGATTCAGTATTGAAGATACCCTTCATACCTCTTGTGCCCTTCATACCATACTTAAGCTCTTCAACAGCTGGATGTGGAACAGTTTCAAAACATGATTCATTTTCGCCTCTCTGGAAGGTATTGATGAATGTAAATTTACCGCTGCCTCCGCCGAAGCCATACCAGTCATCAACGTCAGCGAGCCAGTGCATGAGGTAAAGACCGTCATCACTCTTATAAACTGACTTGAATGAGCTGTAAAGTGGGTTTTCACCTGTGTTGTTTGAGTTTGTTTCCTGCTTTTCAGGATAATCCTCAGGCATATCACACTCATTGTTATACTGAGCTGAAAGCTTATCTACTGTCCAGTAGTTTTCCTGAACTGTTGGAATCATAACTTCCATTGTTTTCCAAGCTTTTGCAAGGTCATTAGTATTTGTAGCACCGTCAACAACGCCATCTGCAGCGAGCTTATCTCTCATAGCAGCTACCCATACGATGTATGACATAGCTTCTGATGTTGTTTCGTGACCGTAGTCAGGAGCTTCAACGATAACTGTTTCAGCAGCGTGGTATGGAACACCGAATGAACCTGAACCACCATTGTTGTTCTTACTGAGATAGCCGTTTTCTACACCGTTTGTAACTACGTCATCATAAAGTGACATAAATCTTTCAGCATATGTGCTGTCGCCAAATGCTTCTTTTTTAGTTCTTGAGCCTGCTGCTGATGTGAAGCAAGGAACCATTGAACTAACAGTAACTGTTGCAGCAAGAGCAGCAGATACTAATGCCTTAGTCTTTTTTGATATCATTTGATTTTACCCCTCTCGTAAAAAATTTGAAAAGTATTATAAATCCGGAAGCCTGTTTTCGTGATCAGACTTCCAAAGCGTGTGCGAAAATGGTTTAGCACACTGTGTGTCACATTATCACAATGCAAACACAGAACTCACAAACTATTTTCATGTTTATTATATTACACATTTTTTACCTTGTCAACACCAAAAGCCGACGCACATGGCTCAAACTGATTTTTTTGTCGCAATGCACACACTATCTTATTTCTTTTTGTGCAATACGACAACGCATAATTATCGGCTCAAACAAAAATATTAACGAAATAAGTATAAAATCAATTCATTTTATTAAATAGCGTTTTCCGCGATATTTAGCGGTTTTTCTGTTGCACAAATATTCATTTATCTTACAATTTTCTTTCACGAAACATACACATTACTCAATTATTATTAGTGCGACTCATTTACTTTTTTCGTGCATTTTATCTTGTTTTAATATTCTGGTAACAGTTTATTCATATCACATTCATCTTTTTTTGAGATAATGTATCTTGTATGACTATATGCTTCGGCAAATTCATCTGAAAGGAGAAACTCATGATTACTATTTCAAATCTTACAAAGTATTACGGTAAAAATCTTGCCGTAAATAACATAAGTTTTACAATAAATGAAAATGAGATTCTTGGTTTCCTCGGTCCTAACGGCGCAGGCAAATCAACTACTATGAATATGATTTCGGGTTACCTGCCTATGACTAAGGGAACTGTAACAATTTACGGAAATGATATTTCCAAAAAACCTATGGATGCTAAAAAAAGCATAGGCTATCTTCCTGAAATTCCTCCGGTTTACCCTGATATGAAGGTCAAGGAATATCTGAAATTCTGTGCGGGACTTAAAAAAATCCCTGTAACAAAGCGTTCCGAGCAGATTGATTATGTAATGAGAAAGCTTAAAATCACAGACGTTTCAAATCGTCTGATAAAGCATCTTTCAAAGGGTTACAGACAGAGAGTAGGCTTCGCACAGGCTCTTCTCGGCAACCCGAAATTCCTAATCCTCGATGAACCTACCGTAGGTCTTGACCCTGAACAGGTTGCAGAAGTCCGTGAAATCATCAAGGAACTCAAGAAAGACCACTCTGTTATATTCAGCTCACATATCCTAAGCGAAGTAAGCGCTATATGCGACAGAGTTGTTATTATTAATAAAGGTGTAATAAGGGCTATCGATACAATCGAAAACCTTGAAAAGAAATTCACCTCCAACTTCATTATCAACATCAAGATTGACGGAGATAAGGAAAAGGCTCAGAAAACCATCACTTCAATTGAAGGCGTCAAGGAAATTGCCGAAACAAGAAATGAAGAGGGCAATGTAAACTTCTTCTCTATTATTCTTGAGGGTGAGGCTGATGCTGTAAGAGGCAAGCTTATGTCTGAGCTTATGGCAAACGGCTTGTCAATTGTTGAAATATCAACAGAAAAGCCGAATCTTGAAGATGTATTCATCAAGCTTATCAATCAGCCTGTCAAAAAGGAAACTCTTTCTGATATTCTTGAAGCTATGCCTGAAGAAAAAGAAACAGCTTCCGACAATGCTGACGCTGATACCGATAAAGAAAAGGAGGAAAAATAATATGTTTTCACTTTATAAAAAGGAATTACATTCATTCTTCTGTACTCCTTTCGCTTATGTAATCTCATCGCTGTTCATGCTTCTGTTTTCGTTCTTTATCGGCAGTCAGATTGCAGATATGACAAGCAGTACAATCAAATTTACATATCCTGACTTATTCTACAATAATATATTCTATTTTATTCTTCTTATTCCGCTTCTCACAATGAGAACATTTGCAGATGAAAGAAAACTCAACACAGAAGTTCTGCTGTTCACATCACCGATAAATGTATTTCATCTTGTTATTGCGAAATTCCTTGCACTTACAACAGTTTTCATCTTTATGCTTGCATGCTCGGTTGTTTATCCTGTTGTTACCGCAATGAACGGTGAAATCATTATTTCACATCTTATAAGTGTATACATCGGATTCTTCCTCTGGGGAATTATGTGTATTGCTATCGGTATGCTTCTTTCATCATTTGCCGAAAATCCTATCACAGCGGCTCTGCTCAGTGAAGCTGTAATGCTTGCTCTTGTATGGCTCGATACTTTCGCAACAAGTGACTTTATCGCACGTTTCCCTAAGCTTCAGGCATTCATTGCTATGTTCACCGCACAGCCTAAATTCGTTTATTTCGCAAGAGGACTTATCAGACTCTCTGATATAATCTTCTTTATTTCAGTATGCGTCGTTTTCCTCGGCTGGACAATGATTTCAATTGAGAAAAGACGTTGGAACAGGGGGTAATTACTTTGAATAAAACTAAACGCAATTTTAATTTTTCGGGTATTGTTGCTCTCGTTCTTGCACTCCTTCTTGTTGCAATAATCATCCCTATAAACCTTATTGTAAATTATTTCGATGTAAATATCGACACAACACCTTCAAAAATGTATTCTCTTACAGATAAGACAAGAGATCTTCTTGAAAGCGTAAAGGATAAGAATATTGAAATGTACGTTCTTGCAAGAGGCGTTGATGATATCGAGGATTTCTCTAAAGATGACCTTGCTCTACCTTTATATTACGGTCTTAAGCAGTATTCCGAATATGATAATATCAAAATCACATGCTTTGACCCACAAGAAAACCCTAACCTTGCAAAATCACTTGATCCCGAAGGCTTTTTACAGCTTTCAAACGGTGATATAGTTCTTAAATGCAACGACCTTGTTCACAGAGTTTCAGACCTCTTCGTTGACGTTCAGGACTCAAATGGTGTTGTAGTTGAAGAAAAATATGTCGGTGAAAACAATATCGCAGGTGCTATTAAAACAGTTACCGAAGGCGATATTGCCAACATCTATTTCCTTACAGGACATGGTGAAAAAACAATCAAGGAAAACTATACTTTCTTTGAAGCTCAGACAAAAAATGCCAACTATGACCTTGACGAGCTTAATCTTTCTTCTGTTGACGCTGTTCCCGAAGACGCAAAAATCATTTACATCTGTGCTCCGAAGAACGATATCACACTCAGCGAAAAAGAAAAGCTTATGGACTTTATGGCAAAAGGCGGAAACATCTCACTTTTCCTCTCACCTAATGAAGAAAAGTTCAGATATACAAATCTTGAAGCTCTCCTCGGCGAATATAATATTGTTATTCACTATGACCGTATTTACGAAACAAGCTCAGATATGTGCAAAAAAGATGATCCTACAACAATCCTCTTCTCACTCACTGCACCTGATGAATCACAGACAGTAGACCTTACAACTGATCTCAATTCACTTGTTTCAAGCGGTATCTACCCATACATTACTTCATCAAGAAGCTTCGGACTTGTAAACGGCAAAAACAGCGCTGTACTTGAATGTAATCCGCTTATGCAGACAGCTCAGGGACAGTCAGGCTATACATCATGCAGCGAGCCTTTCGGCGGTACTGAAACAGATACTGAATCAACCTCAGGACTTTTCAATCTTGCATGTTATTCATATAACAAATCAAACAATTCAAAGCTCGTAGTTTTCGGCAACGCTGATTTCTTTGATGACGAAAACTGCGGTATGGGCTATACAATTATTCCTATTTACCTTTCACTTTCATCTATTTCATGGATGTACGACAGTGAATACAATATGGAAATCCCTGATAAAAACCGTGCATTCGATTATATGCATTTTGATTCAGAAGCAAAGGCAAACAAGGTTCTTGCAATCTTCGTTATTGCTCCGCTCTGTGTTACATTATTCGGAGTTATCATCTGGTTAAGGAGGCGCAGTGCATAATGAAAAAACCTATAATAATTGCAGTTATACTTTTCGTTCTTGCTGTCGGCTCTATTTCAGCTTTCTTTGCGGTAAAGTCATCACAGGATAAAAAAGCGGAAGCTAAAAACGAAAAAATCCAGAGTTATTCACTTTTCAATTTCGATTATACAAACATAACTTCTATTGACCTCAAAAACGAAAACGGCGAATACAATATCACTTACTCCGCAGAACAGTCAGCATGGAAAATGAAAAACCATGAAAACTATCCTGTAAGCCTTGACTACTGCAACAGCCTTCTCACATTCCTTTCTACTCTTACAGCAGAAGACGACCTTGGCAAAGCCGATGATGCAAAAAAAGCAGATTACGGTCTTAATAACGGCTACTATGTCAATGTTAGCGACGGAGTAAACAACTATAAGCTCAATATCGGAAATATCACTCCTACATCTGATAACTACTATGTTACAGTTGAGGGCAATGATACAGTATATCTTGTAGACGCATATTACGGATGCGTACTTGTAGCAAACGACGCTATGATAAGAAATTCAAATATGATAGGATATACCGACGCAGAGCTTTCAAGAGTTCGTCTTGTAAGAAACGGCAAGGATGTTCTTGACGTAACAAGAAACAATACTGATATGTGGGAAAGCACTGTTAAGGACGGCGTTCTCGGCAAACTTTATGTTGATACAACAAAGGTTAGAACAATAACAAGCCTCCTCACAAGACTTCAGGCAGAAGAATTTGTTACTTTCAAGATTGAAAACAAATCAGATTACGGATTTGATAAGCCTTATGCTGAGCTTTATGTCTACACAAAGGACGGCGACTGCACACATCTCATGTTCAGCTATTATGGCGATAATGCTGATATGTATACTCACGTTCTTGATGTTGACACAGGCGTTGTAGGAACTTACTACACTTATGACGTTGACTTCATCGAAAAGGATATGAGCGCTGTTCTTTATCCTACATTCAATGAGGAAAGCATAAACGACGTTTCTGCAATTGATATGAAATATCACGGCGAAGAAATCAAATACACATTTGACGCAGCATCAAGCCAGTATACATTAAACGGAAAAGATATTGATATACTCGGTGCTGAGGCTTGCGATTATATGACAAACTTCTTCAATGCACTTTCATATCTCGGATTTGACGGAATTGCCCCTGATGCTACTGAAGCATTTGAAAAGGCTGCTGACGAAGCAAATTATGATATAACAATCAAATACAGCTTCCTTGACGGCAAATCAAAGACAATAGGACTTATGAAGTTTGAAGAAAACAAATACTATCTTACAATTGACCATGAATATACGGGTCTTATTATAAGAGAACGTGATATATCAGGTACATCATCATTTATGTACTGGCACGATATGCTTGTTTCCTATATGGAACAGAAAAACTCATAAACAGCAAAAAGCTCTGTATCAATCCGATACAGAGCTTTTTTATATCCCGTTTATACAGGAAGATTTGTCAGAAGAAGCAGAACATATTTCTGAATTGCAAGAGCATCCTGTGAATTTACGCCGTTACCTGTACTCTGCACATCAGCATTTAAAAGTCCTTTAGCTGAAATGCTGTACTTTGTACTGTTAAGAAGATAGCATTTTACCATTACTACGTCTGAAATATTTATATCTCCGTCACAGTTTGCGTCACCGTACTTAATATTGTCAACTGTTGTCGGAGCAGTTGTTGTAGTTGTCGTTGTAGTGGTAGTAGTTGTTGTCGTTGTTGTGGTTGTTGTTGTGGTT
>JAFWWU010000054.1 GCA_017523285.1 Ruminococcus sp. | reverse complement strand
TAACGAGGAGCAGGAAGACGTAATTTCCCGTATTCTCTATTTTGTTGAACATCATTGGAATGAACTTCTGAAGTTCAGTCGCCGTTCTGAAGCTACAATGAATCGCTGGGCTGCTCGTTATGGATATGAAAATACTCCTAAAGCTATCATGGATAAAGCTAAAAAAGGCAGCTACGGAAGATATACAGCAGTAAATCTCTGCAATTATCATACTGTTGAATTCAGGCTTTTCAGAGGAACACTCAAATTTAATACGCTTATTGCCACATTACAGCTCGTGAATGAGATTTGTAATGTGGCTGTTTCTTTATCCGATGATCAGTTACAGAAGCTGTCATGGTCTGAATTTGTATCTGATATTGATGATACTGAGCTTATACAGTACTTAAAAGAACGAAACCTATATATCAACGAAAAAATCACTACTGAGGAGGAAATGTAATATGTGTGCATTATTTGGTTGGCTGGACGTAAAGGGAATCGTCCCTCAAAAGGTTTTAAAGAAGCTTACTCAGGAACTTGCCAACGCATCTGAGGAACGTGGTACGGATGCTGCGGGTATCTCATACATCAAAAACGGCAAAGTTACAATTTACAAAAGACCGAAACCAGCTCATAAGCTGAAATTTACTTTTCCTGAAGATACAAGAGCTATTATGGGACATACCAGACTTACAACACAGGGAAATCAGAAGTATAACTGGAACAATCACCCATTTCATGGCAAAGCTGGGAAGGAGTTTGCATTTGCTCATAACGGAGTACTTTACAATGATTCTCAGCTCCGTAAAGAGAAAAAGCTGCCGCCTACTTGTATTGAGACGGACAGCTATGTTGCTGTTCAGCTGATAGAAAAACAGGGAACTCTTGACTTCAACAGCCTGAAAAGTATGGCAGAGGATGTTCAGGGAAACTTTACCTTTACACTTCTCAATGAGGAAAATACGCTCTATTTCGTCAAGGGAAGCAGTCCCATGCATCTGATATATTTCGAAATGTTTGGTCTTTTCGTTTATGCATCCACTGAAAGTATCATGAGAAAAGCTCTCAAAGCTACAGGACTTCATAAATATAAATCCGAACCGCTTCCTATGTATGATGAAGATATTGTATCAATTGATGTATACGGAAATATATCAAAGGGAGAGTATGAAAGCTACCGCCATTCGCTGTTCTCGGATTTTTACGCTCCCTACGATAATTATTATACATGTCATGAAGAACTGCTTCTTGAAATGTGCGGATGCTTCGGAGTAGACGAGGAAGATGTTCTTCTGCTCCTTGACTATGGTTATCGTGCTGATGAAATTGAGGATATGCTTATGGATTCAGACCTAATTATTGAAACTGCTAAAAACATACGGCTCTGCGAAGTCATTTAAAATTCCTGCACTTCGAATTCTGCTCCAGGAACTTCGTCAGCTCCCGCTTTATGGCTCCCGCTTCCTTGTTCCTTACGCTCCATTCTCGCTGGGAATTTTCAATCTGATTCCGGAATTTATTCTGAAAAACTTTTCGTTTAAATTCCGGAATTTCTGGTATTTTATAATCCAAGAGCCTTATCAAAAATTTCGCACAACTTTATCTCGCTATTTAGATTCAAACTGGTTTTTAGCTCTACATATTTTTTTTGCAATTCGTAACACTCAACAAGATACTTGCGTACTTCTGCAACTATATGACGTATGTATATCATTCTTATTCTCTCTATATCATTAGCGTCAGCATACATTGGACACCAGCCTTTAGTTATAGCATTATCGTACTCTTTATATTTATCATATTTTTCTTTTTGCGTTTTAGGATCAAAAAGCACTATTTTTTCTATGCATGCTTCATTCCATTTGCCGTATGAATTTACGTAATTATCAATAATACCATCTATACGTTGGAGCGTTTCTTTAAATGGAAATGAACGAATTGAAAATGAATTTATTGCGCCATCCATACATAGGAGCGAAGCATCACCCATACGGCAATTCAAATGGATATTCAGCATGCTATGAATCATATCCCTGTAGCCCATAAGTGCTTTAAAAGAAATTTCCTGTTCATCAAAATACCCATCTGAAGATATCTCACGCAGAACAGATATATATTCTTCTATTTTTTGCTGTAATTCTTGTTGCAATTTTGGAACTTCAATTTTTAAACTGTTGGAATTGCCAACAGAAAGCAAGTCACATAATTTTATCACTGTTTCGCTTATATAACCGCTTATGCTTATATCAGTGATACTATAATAAATCAGATTATCAAGTGACGAAAAAAAGTGCTCATTCTTTCCTAATTCAAACAGCTTTTCAGAATCATATATGTTATATTTGTTATGACATTCATTTATCATACTGAAGATATTATTAACCATCTTATTAAGTAGTTGTTCGACATCAGTAATCTCGCTCTGTTTCAATTTCGTCGTAATGTTGCCGTGAGTGTTGTCTGGTAACTTTTCCATAAGCAAATCAAGAAATACATGGTCCAGTTCTTCACGGATTTTCTTTAAATCGTTACTTAAGAATCTCTTTTCTTTATAACCTTCAATTCTGACTTCCTTACTCATATTTTCATCTGAGATATTATTACTTTTACAGTAGGCGTCCCATTCGGATGAGTTTGAAGCTCTGAAACGGAATTTTACACATTCCATATATTTTTTCCATGCTTCATCATATCTTCTGATCTCATTTTCAGATGGAGATCTGGATATTTCTTTATAAATTTCACTCAAAGGCTTACGATAAGGAAATGACTTCATTTTATGTTTGTAAAATTCACTTTTATCATCGTGTTTCTCTCTGGAATCATACGGATCATAATAAAAAGTATCAATAATATACATTATTGCATTCATGTATTTATCGTTTATTGTCTGAGCAAGCGTTACTTTATTTATTTCCGGAAGGTCTTCATTGTGATTTTTGAAATCAAATAAATCTTCCATTTCTAAGTCATCCGTACTGCTGTCTTCTTTTGGCTTTTCATTATTCATTTCTGCCAGGATCTTTTTAGCCAGCTTCGTACCGTAACCCTTTTCAAAGGTCATAAAGCGTTTTTGACCGCTACGTTTAATTCTTTCCGATTCAAGAATAATGTTCTTTACGCTTTGCTTAAGATTGTTATTTATAATCTCAATAATAATTTCATTGTTTTTATTTTCACCCATATATGAGATTATAGCGCTTATGCTATTGTAAATCTCATTATAGTTTCGGATCTCGTACTCAATATGATTTTCATCAGCAAGCTTATCAACTACGTATTTCTGAAAGCTCCGCAGTTCTTTTTCAGCGTTGAAGACGTGGTCATAATATCGCCTTATGTTGTAGAACTCAGAATCTTTTGTATAATCTTTATCCAGACGGTTTATCTGCTTATTTAAAACATAGAATAAATCAGCGGTTTCATAACGGAATTTATATGCTCCGTTTTTATTTCCACCTTTAAAAAGAGTATCAGAATCCATGAACCCTGCTGATTCGCCTATAGTTTCCATTGTATTTTTTATCATTTCATATATTGTTCTTTTTGATATATCAGTATCGAAATAGATTCTTTCAAATATTTCACTCATTTTCAAATCAATAGTATGGCTTTCCATAAACGTAACCTCCGTGCTGTTATATTTTATATTATAACACTCTTGCCGAGTTATTTCAAGATTTCTAATTAAAAATGTGCGACCAAGCACTGTGAATTTGGTGTTTCTTGCACATTTTAATCGTGATATAATTATATTATCAGATCTGATAATATTAACTGCCTTTCACTTTATGCGCAAAAGTGAATAACAGAAATATCTGCATCGGAGGTAATCTAATGAAAGAGAATATTAAATTCAATGGTGGGTGCTGTGACATTACAGACTCAAAAGACAAAGCCGGTCTTCTTGCTGAACATTCAGCAAGAAGCGGTGTGCTCAAGGTCGATTCGGGAACATTCTATTTTAAAAACAACAACATGCTTATTCCCATGAACGACAATCAGACTAAACGTTTGCTCAAATCCATGATACTCCCTGCTCAGAGGCTCATGATCAAAAGTTCTGAAATATCCGAAGCAATTGAACGGCTCAGGGATTATGACGGCATTGCTATCAGCATAAGGGAAATCAAGAAGGCAACAAAGTTCAAGATAAATCTGCTTAATGGAGTGTATGATATCAAATCCGGTAAGCTTGAGGAAAAGTCGCCGGATGATATTTTCACTTATATGCTCAACTTTAATTATGTAGAGAACGCCTCTCTTGAAGACGCCCCGACATTCAAATACTTCGCAGAAACC
Source organism: Ruminococcus sp. (assembly GCA_017523285.1). Classification (GTDB taxonomy): domain Bacteria; phylum Bacillota; class Clostridia; order Oscillospirales; family Ruminococcaceae; genus Ruminococcus. The sequence goes on along the minus strand of JAFWWU010000054.1, from coordinate 3,943 downwards.
AGCATAGGAATGAACAACCTTGATTGTTTCCTTGAAATGGCAGGCTATGCATTTTCCTCATTAACTGATGCAAGAAAATGTTTTGTTCTGATCGGTAACGAGAGGTGCGGCAAGTCACTTTCGATTGACCTTCTGGAATACGCTGTGGGAGAAGAAAACACTTCGGCAGTGCCTTTATCTGATCTTGGAACAGATCAGTCCAAGATCAAATATCTTGAAAGCAAGCTTAATCTTTCCAGAGAGACATCCTCAAAAGCAATGAGGAATGACGATGCATTCAAATCTCTTATCTCGTCTGAAAAGATCACAGGCAGAAGGCTTTATGAGAATTCCAAAGAATTCGTTCCTGAAACCAAGTTTATTTTTGCTTCGAATTTCTTCCCTGAATTCAAAAATCTTGATACTGCTATTCTCGACAGAATAATCCCGATTTATTTCAAAGACAGAGTTGCCGGAAAAATCGAAACTAATATCAATTTAAAGGAGGAGTTGATCAAGGAAACTGATGTTATTTTTTCGTTGGCTCTGGACAAGCTTCAGCAGCTTTTAAAGTCAGGGTATCAGTTCAGCATTTCAGATGCTTCACAGGAAACACTCAGTCACAAAAGAAAAGAAGTCCTTAACGCTTCTGAATTCATAACCGAGAATTTCACGCTTGATTCATCATCAGAGATATCATCTGTTGAGCTTTACAACTCTTATAAAATCTGGTGTGAGGATAACGGTATCGTTGCAGAAGGAAAAAAGACTTTTTACGGGAAAGTAAAAGATTTCAGTATCACTATAAGGTATACAAAAGTAATGGTCAATGGCAAGAAAGTCAATGGCTTTAAAGGCTTAAAAAGGATATGTAATTACAATGAATAAAGTAATGACAAATATAGCAAGATTCCGAAACGTGATTACAATCACAATGATACAGATAACTAATTTTATGGAGGTACATAATTATGAGTGAAACAAAAGCTAAAAAAATCCAGATCAGGGTTGCCGAAACTGAAAAGGCTTTGATCGAAAGCAAGGCAAAGAACTGCAACATGACAGCAAGCGACTTTTTAAGAGCAGCTGCTCTCAGTGACAAAAAAGTATGTGTGCTTGCGGAAGGTGCTGAGATAGTAAAGCTTCTCATCGGTATCAATAACAGCTTAAAGGATTCTTCCAAAAACGCAACAAACAACGATGCCCCGAATATTCTTCAGGGCATTGAGAAAATAATGGAACTTCTTAACACCGTAAGCGATAAACTTACTGATATTCACATGGATAATGCGGAGGAGGATAATTAATGTCACTGCTGAAAATTATTAATGGAGCCAACAACGATAAGGATTTTATACCTAAGATTCATGAGTACATTGTGGATGATGTCAAGACTGATAAAGGTCAGCTTGTAGGTACATCGAATTGCTTCAGAAAACACGCTGTAAAAGACTTTATGACCGTAAAAAAACTCCATCACAAAACTCACGGCAGACAGGGCATTCACATGGTTCTTTCGATAACGCCCGACATTCCTGAGAATTCTGATGAGGTGTATATGGACATAGCTGACGAAATTGCATCGTATTTTTCAGAATACCAGTCAGTGTATTCCGTTCACAAAGATACAAGGCACAGGCACATTCATATGGTACTTAATTCTGTTTCCTATGAAACCGGCAAGAAATTTTCTCAGAGCAAACAGGAACTTAATCAGCTCAAAGGATACTTCAATCATGTTCTTTCCGATTACGAGCTTGATATTATAAAAACCAAAACCGATGACATACTTGATGAGAATCCATACAATTTTGATGATGGTTTTGATTTCCTTGAAATTGATTGCGATGAAGAAGAAAATGAAATCACCATATATGACGATAATGATTACGATGCCATTTACATCAGTGAAGAATCATGTAGTCACATTGAAAAAACACGTAAAGCCGAAGAAAACGCACTTGTAATCACAGGCGTTAATAATGAAAGTGAGGATATTTTTATGAACAATAATAAGTTTTTTGAACATGCAAATACAAACTGCAATTACGAGAACGAGGTACCGTTTGACGTTCAGAGCGACCCGATATATAATCCGCAGATACCGACACAGATATAGCAGCCGTATATGTCTCCTGCTCCCAGTGCACCTCAGTTCTACCCTGAACCGGTACCGCAGAATATGCACCACACTAACCCGCCTGTGAGTCCTCAGCAGTATCCTGTTCCTGATTCATATCATCCCTATGCTGAACCGACTCAGCAGAATATGTATCCCACTAATCCGCATATGAATCCTCAGCAGTATCCTGTTCCTAATACATATCAGCCCTATGCTGAACCGACTCAGCAGAATATGTACCCCACTAATCCGCCTGTAAATCTTCAGCAGTATCCTACGTTATTCATTAACCATAATCAGAATCTTAACATCAGAGTTTCTAAAACTGCGGATCCAGAAATTACTAACAGGTATATAACACATTTTGCGAATATTCCGAACGATTCCATAGACAAAGTCAAACTTGGAATGGCTGTCATGCATAAATTCAATCAGCAGAATATTAATGCGAATGTCGTTGTCGGAATGGATAAAAACGTCAATATTGATTTAGTCGGTTTATCGGACGAAGATGAGGAAACTGACGGAGAAATCATTGATATAACTAACGCAAGTAAAAATAACAAAAAATAATTAGATATTATTATAGTGAAAGGAGAGGTTGTTATGAAAAAAACACCTGCATTTACAGGAAGAAATGTTCCTATATCAGAATTGGCAAAGGCTACAGGCAAAAGTGCACAGTTTATAAGAGTGGGACTTCAGACTGGAGTTCTTACATTCGGATTTGCGATTCATCAGTCAAACAGTAAAGTTTTTAGTTATTATTGCCCCGATAAACTTGTATATGAGCAGACAGGATACTTTAATGGCAATATTACAGACAGCGAAAAGGAGGAAACCAGTAATGAAGCTTCCTAATGGCTATGGTTCGGTGACAAAGCTTTCGGGCAAACGCCGCAAGCCTTACATAGTCCAGAAAACAATCAAATGGGTAATTGATTCCGACACAGGCAAACTCCGTCAGGAGAAAGCCACAATAGGTTATGCCAGAACAAGGGCAGAAGGACTTAAAATGCTTGCAGAATACAACGCTGATCCATACGATGTGGAAAAGAGCAAAAAGACCTTTGCTCAGATCTATGAATCATGGAGTACACAGAAATACGATACTATTTCAGAGTCAAATGCAAAAGCATACAGTGCATCATTTTCCTGCTGTTCTGCGATACATGATCGTATTTTCAAAGAACTCAGGGTGAATGATCTTCAGGGTGTTGTTGATACATGCGGCAAAAACTACCCTACTCTCAGGAAGCTTAAAGTTCTGTTCCGACAGATGTACAGCTATGCTATGAGGCTTGATATATGCGGAAAGGATTATTCTGAGTTCGTGGATATTGCCCGTTATAAAGATAAGAATCCGAATGCCAGAGCAAGAGACCGCATAAGCGAAGAAGATATCAACAAGCTTTGGTCTGCATCAGAGAACGAAGAAACTCAGATTGCACTTATTCTTATATATACAGGCGTAAGAGTTTCGGAGCTGCTTGATCTTAAGAAATCAAACGTAAATCTTGACGAGCAGTGGTTCGATGTGGTTAAGAGTAAAACAGAAAACGGTATCAGAAAAGTTCCTATTGCGGACAAGCTTATGCCGTTCTTTAAAAGCTGGTGTAAGCGGGACTGCGAATATCTGATTTGTACTCATGATAACGAGCATTTTACTTATCGCAATTATTATGATTCATACTGGAAACCCGTCATTGCACAGTTAGGCATTGATTCAAAGACAACACCGCATTTCACACGTCACACCTGTGTAAGTATGCTTGCAGACGCTGGAGTTACTCCTACAATCATCAAGAAAATTGTAGGTCACAGCGGAGCAATGTCTGTAAC
>JAFWWU010000053.1 GCA_017523285.1 Ruminococcus sp. | reverse complement strand
GGTGCTGGAATTTTTGGGAGAAAAGTTTGGAATCGCAATTGATTGGAGCTCAGATACAGTGCTTCCAGTATTACAAACTTTATGTGGTAAATATATACGTTGGGAAATAGCGACTTCAATAGCTTGGGTTGTAGTTGGGATAATTCTACTTATCATTGGATTTATAGCCTTACCAAAAGCTATTGCTGCACTTGAAAGATATAGAATAGATTACGACGAAGACTGGAGATTATATGTGTCTATAATTATCACAGTAGCTTGTTTGCTGTTTGGATTTATAGCTGTGTCTACTCAAGTATTTGACATTATTAAATGTTATGCTTTTCCAGAATTACGGGTGTTTGAATATATTCAGGATTTAATACAAAGCAATACTGCTCAATAAGGAGGATTTTAATATGAAAGCAATAAGTACAGGAAATACATATAGCATATATGACGATTCATTAAAAACATATGATGCACTACCGTCTCAGGTATATTCGGTAAGATTTTCAAAAATGACAGGTTTCTTTCTTGAAAAACACGCCGATATAGAGATTAGCGAAGATAAGATATACGGTGTTCATATGAGTAAGGTTGAGAAAGTTCTCTCGTCTTTTGGCGTCTTCAAGAGAAATCTTGGTGTGATATTGAGTGGTGACAAAGGCATAGGAAAGTCTTTATTCGCAAAGTTACTTTCAGTTAAAACCGTTGAAGCTGGACTCCCTGTAATCATTGTAGATGAGTACATTCCGGGGATTGTTGCATTTATCGAAAGTATTGAACAGGAAGCGATGTTTTTATTTGATGAATTTGATAAGACGTTTGCCAGTGGCAATGTCGATGAGGGTGTTTCTCCGCAGGCAGCAATGCTTACCCTGTTTGATGGTCTTTCGCAAGGAAAGAAATTATTTGTTGTAACCTGCAATGAGATAAGAGAGCTTAATAATTACCTTATTAACAGACCGGGCAGATTCCATTATCATTTTAGATTTGAATATCCGTCACCGACAGAAGTGAGAGAATATCTCGAAGATAAGCTCGATGAAAAATTCTATGGAGCTATAGATGAGGTTGTATCGTTTTCAAGAAAAATTGATTTGAATTACGATTGTTTAAGAGCTATTGCGTTTGAACTTAATATGGGTGAGAGCTTCAGTTCGGCAATCAAAGATTTGAATATTATAAACGTTAATTGCGAGCGATATAGTGCAATACTTCACTACGATAATGGTATGACTGCAAGAGCAAAAGATGTTCGTTTAGATTTATTCGATGATTCTGGCGAGACAGAGTTGCTATATCTATACGACAGTAATGGAAATAACTTTGTCGATGTAACGTTTAACCCTGCTGATTGTGTTTTTGATACAGAGAAAATGGTAAATGTAGTTTATCCGGAAGATCTGTCGGTTGATTATACAAACTGCGATGACGATGATAAGGAAATCAAGGCTCTTATTGAAGAAGCGAAAAAAGCCAAAGTTCTATATCTCAGTATATCCAGAAAAACACGCAGAGATATTCATTATGCAGTTTAATTGCGGAGGTAACGATATGATTGATAATTTTTCAAAAGACTATTTCTTTCTTAGTAATTTTTATAATGCTTATTTGATGTATGAGGGAATTATTTATTGTAGCACAGAAGCAGCATTTCAGGCGGCAAAAACACTTGATGTTGCTGAACGTGAACGCATAGCAAGATTGAGTCCGTCAGACGCAAAGAAGGTAGGTAGAAATTTGCAACTTCGACCCGACTGGGAAGAAATTAAAGATAAGGTAATGTACGATGTTTGTCGTGCAAAATTCACAATGAATAGTTCTTTAAAGTTAGACGAAAGATTGCTCGCTACTGGTAATGAAGAACTGGTAGAGGGTAATACTTGGCACGATAATTACTGGGGTAACTGCACTTGTGAAAAGTGCAAGGACATCCCCGGAAGAAACCAGCTTGGAAAAACTCTTATGAGAATAAGAAATGAGCTGAGAAATCAATGAAAGAAAACAATTTTGAAATAATCAGAGTGAACGATATCAAAATGGTTGACAGAACCACAGGAGAAACGCTTTTAACAATAAATGAAGGAATGTGTAAGGTATCCACACCCAAACGGTGTGGATATTTCTATAGTAATTGCTTAATTGAAGCTTTAAAGGCAAAAATTAAAAATCCTTTCAAAGTAAAGATTAAATATATGCCAGCACATCTGAATGAGGTATTTTGTCCGCATTTAATGTGGCACGATGGCGAATATACATATGATTTTTATACATCTGGTCGTTTGAAATGGTATCAGATTTTATGGTATAAGGGACATATAAGAAAATCTGAGTATGATTACTACGATAAATGTATAGATGCTATGCGAAGATATAAAAATCGGGGTAGAAAAAATGGATAAATCAATTAAAAAATTATATGAGTTCCATCGTAGATATGACTTTGCCGATTTTGATAGAATGGAGCAAAGGCGTTTTACTAAACATCGGAGCCATAAAAGAGTAAGGCAGTTGTTGAAAAAACAGAAAAATAACCAAATTAAGGAGTTGATGGGGAATGATGAAAATCAATCCAATGCTGCTAATTGATTTTTATAAAGCAGTACACGCAGAAATGTTACCCAAGAAAATAACTAAGTCGGTATCATATTTCACACCAAGAATGAGTCGTGTAAATATGTGGAACGACGTAGTTCATTTTGGGTTACAGGGATTTTGTAAGAAGTATCTTATTGAATACTTCAATGAGAACTTTTTTAGTCGTCCGTTTGACGAGGTAATGTTTGAATATAAGCGTATTATGGATGCGACACTCGGAAAAGACGCATATAAGATTGAGAAAATTGAAAGGTTGCATAAGCTTGGATATCTTCCAATCGAAATTATTTCTCTTCCAGAAGGAACAAGGGTTCCTATGCATTGCCCAATGTTTGGTATCACAAACACACACGAAGAGTTTGCTTGGCTACCGCAGGCTCTTGAAAGCTTAATTTCTGCTGAGAGTTGGCATCCAATGCTTGCGGCAACGGTAGGTGCAACTTATCGTGAAATCGTAAATCATTATTACAACATTACTTGTGATGACAATGTAGCAAGAGCAAGGGGTTTAGGAGCTTTTGATTTTAGAGGAGAAGAGTGTACGGAATCGGCAATTAAAGCTGGAGCCGGATGGTGTTTATCATTCTTAAATACTGCGACAGTCCCTACGATTCCGTATTTAGAACAGTACTATAATTGCGATTGTACAAAAGAACCTGTTGCATTTGGTAGCCCAAGCACAGAGCACTCTGTAATGTGTTCTAACTTTGCAGTTGATGGAGATGAGATTACACTTCTCCGCCGTCTCCTTACAGAGATTTATCCGAACACAAGCTTCTCTGCGGTGCTCGACTCATACGACTACTGGAATGTTATTGAGAACATTCTCCCGCAGTTAAAGAAAGAAATTTTGGAGCATAACGGATGTATGCTTATGCGTGGTGATTCTGGTGATTGTGTAGAGGTTGTTACCAAGACAGTCTTTAAACTTTGGGATATTTTTGGTGGTCATATTAATAGTAAAGGTTATAAAGTCCTTGATCCACACGTGAAAGCTATTTACGGAGACTCGATTACAATTCAAAGATGTAAACAGATTTACGAAATCCTTATGGAGAATGGATTTGCTTGCTCTAATGTAGCTCTCGGAGTTGGTTCATTCTCGTTCCAGTGCGTAGAGGAAGACGGTATTCTTAAACCATTCACAAGAGACACATTCAGCTCTTGTATCAAAGCTACATACTGTGAGATTGACGGCAAACCATTTCCAATTTTCAAAAATCCTAAAGATGGTGGATTTAAGAAGAGTCAGAAAGGTTGTTGCGTAGTAACCAGAGGCACAAACGACAGTTTAGTTTATGTGGATGGCAGGACTTGGGAAGAGGCTCAGATTTCTGGTGCGGATGCAGAAGTTAATCTTCTTCAACCAATATTTAAGGACGGCAAAATGTTGAATGAACAGTCGTTGAGTGATATCAGAAACATCCTATATAATGGAGAATTTTAAATGAAAGAATCAAGTATAGTACAGACAAATTTTATAAATGGTATAAAAGCAATCAGGGATTATTGGCTATCGTTACCCGAAAAACCTTCAAATGAAGTCGTGGATGGTGTGATACATTCAATATTGGTTATGATTGATGGCGATAGTTCTGTTAATGATTTTCATCCGTTGCAGATTATAGATGAAGAAACGCAAGAGCGTATTGACTGCGGTTATCTTCACGAACTGTATTTTCAATAACGAGGAGTGAATAGCGTGGCACATTATTATAGAGAAGATGCGGTAAATCTCATTCCTTTGGAGATAGCCGCCAGAGAAGAAGTTATTTCGGTTATGGGAGAGGTTGCAAGGCTCGTTCAAGAGTTTGATGGTAAGATTTTAAACAAACGTCTTGATACTGCGCTGAAGAAGATAAGTCCACATCTATATTTGGATACATCATATAACTCTTTTATTATCAGATATAGTGTGCGACACTTCTCAACAAAGATGGCTCATAGTGAGTATGGAGTAGTAAGATTATATGACGATAACAAGGTTATATGTCATTGTTGCAAATATTCAGCAGGTGACGATTCTTGTGTATCAAGCGAAAACAGAATTATTGCTGCTCCAATTGTTGCAACAATAAATAAGAATGCGGCATATATGGATGAGGGTATTATTGAAATTCAAACTAAAATAAGCGAAATTGAGCGTTATTGCGAATCAATAACAAAAATTGAAGAGGAACTACGAAGTTTGCAAAACGAAATTCCATTTGCCATTAAGGAATATTTTGATTTGCATCGCAGAATTACAAAGTGATATAAGGACGAGGTAAAAGTTATGAAGTATAAAGTAAAATTATCATACACAGTTGAATTATTTGTTGAAGGTAAGTCTGAAGAAGCTGTGCAAGATTGGTTGAGTCAAACCACCCCCTCACAAGCAAGGCAGCTTGCTGAACGATCTGTTTACGAAGATTATAGCGAAGAGATTATCTGTCCTGTAGCCGATAATTCAGTTGTTGATTATATTATTCCGTAAAAGGAGGATACATATGCCAGTACACGACGAACTTGGATGTCGAATGAAAGAATTTTATGAGACAATTCCAAAAACAAAATTAATGAGACGCACACCAGTTGCAATAAGAATTGACGGCAAAGCGTTTCATACATTTACAAGAGGCTTTGCTAAGCCATTTGATGATATTTTGATTAAGTCGATGCAGGAAACAATGCAATATCTGTGTGAGCATATACAGGGTTGTGTTTTGGGTTATACTCAATCCGATGAGATAACTTTAATATTGGTCGATTATAAAAAATTAACTACAAATGCTTGGTTTGATTATGAGGTTCAGAAAATGTGTAGTATCTCCGCAAGCATGGCAACTATGGCATTTAATAAGTTCTTTGTAGATAATGTAAGAGAATATGATTTGAACTGGAAAAACGGCTTAACTCCTCAAAGTGTTGAGATACAACAACGTCACAATGATTATATGAGTGTTTTACGAGGAGCAATACTCAAAGGTGCTATGTTCGATGCACGTTGCTTCAATATACCAAAAGAAGAAGTGACAAATCTTATTTACTGGAGACAACTCGACGCTTCACGAAATAGCATTCAAATGTTAGGACAAGCATATTTTTCGCACAACGAATTACATAATAAAACCTGTAGTAACATACAGGATATGCTTATGGAACAAAAGGGTATAAATTGGAACGATTTGCCTGTTCATAAGAAAAGAGGTAGTTGTTGTATAAGAAAGCCAGAGAATACTATTGGAGAAAATGAAGAGAGAGCTCATTGGGTTATCGACAATGATATACCTATTTTTAAGGGCGAGGAAAGAGATTATATTGAAACACTAATAAATTTTGAGTGAGGTAAGAATATGAAGCATATCAAAGGTGATATTTTTGAAAGCGAAGAAGATGTAATCTTACATCAAGTAAATTGTCGTGGAAAGATGAACTCTGGTGTTGCAAAGCAAGTAAGAGAAAAGTATCCTTGGGTGTATGGTGCATACAAAAACATATATAACAAACGTGGTGGCGAATATCTCTTCGGAAGAATTCTTCGTGTGTTTATTGATGAGAGAAGAAGTGTCGTAAATATTTTTTCGCAAAAAGACTATGGGTATGACGGTGCCCAATACACAGACTACGAAGCCCTGCGTCAATGTTTGGCAACTATCAACAAAGAATGCTATGGAAGAAGTATTGCGATTCCATATCGTATGGGTTGTTGCAGAGGTGGCGGAGATTGGGCTGTTGTTTCTAAAATGATTGAGGAAACTTTAACTGATTGTGATGTAACAATATATGAATGCGATAAGGGGTGATTTGATGCAAAAGATGTTAGAGGCTATTGAGCAAATCAATAAGCTGAAAGACACAAGAGGAATGCTTAAAAAACAAGAAATTATCGCAAACAACAAAGATAATGAAATGTTTATAAAACTACTCTTTTATACATTAAATCCACTGCTTACATATAACATTTCAAAAGAAATAGCCAAAAAATTAGTTGTAAGTCCAGTCGTAGAACGTAAGGTTGATGCGTTTGATGATATTTTTGAATTATGTGATCATTTATCAAAACTTAAAAGTGTGAATAGTGCACTCATAGAGTTAATCCATTCTTTCTTATTTAAGAAATGCACAGAAGATGAAAGAGTGTTTTATATAAAAATTCTCTCCAAGTCTTTGAAACTTGGGATTACTGCGAAAACTGTTAATAAGGTAATTCCCGATTTAATTCCGGAATGGGAAGTTCAACAAGCATACCCAATAGAAAAATATCCGATTAAAGACGGTGCTTGGTTTACTCTTACTCAGAAACTAAATGGTGTGAGAGCAACATACTATAACGGTGAACTTATTGCAAGAAGCGGAATGCCGTTTGAGGGACTCGATCATATCATCAGGGTATTAAAAAGTCTTGATGGCGATATGGTTTATGATGGAGAACTTACATTAAAAAACAAGGGAGAATTAAGCGACAATGAAGCATTTAGAGTTGCCACAGGAATAATTAACTCCGATGGTGATAAATCTGATATCTGTTTTACAATGTTTGATGTAATCCCAACAGACGAGTTTTGCTCAAATAAAGGAACGTTGAATTATTCTCTTAGAAGAGCACATTTGATGAAAATATCTCGCCTTCACCGATTGGGTGATGATGTAAAAGTGCTACCAGTATTATATAGCGGGAGCAATGTGGAAAAGATTAATTATTATCTCAACAAAATGGTAGAAGAGGATAAAGAAGGGTTGATGGTTAATCTTGATGTTCCGTATAAGTGCTGTAGGCATAATGGCATATTAAAAGTTAAACGGTTTTATACTATGGACTTGCCAATCATCGGATATGAGGAGGGCGGAGGCAGGTTATCAGGCACGTTGGGAGCTCTTGTTCTCGATTACAAAGGAAACGAGGTAAAGGTGGGCTCTGGTTTTTCAGACGAACAACGACAACTGTATTGGAAGCAAAAGGATGACTTAATCGGAATGTTGTGCGAAGTTAAATATAAGGAAATATCAACAGATAAGAGGACAAATGCAGAAAGTTTGCAGTTTCCAGTATTTGTTGCATTAAGAACAGACAAAAATGAAGTAAATTACGAATAGGAGAGAGTGAATGTTTGACGCAAAAGCAGTAAAAAGCGATTTAATTAATTGGATTAGAAAATGGTTTGAAGAAAACGGAAAGGGTTGTAATGCGGTTATCGGAATTTCAGGTGGAAAAGATAGTTCGATATGTGCTGCATTATGTGTTGAAGCATTAGGAAAAGACAGAGTTATAGGCGTTCTTATGCCAAATCTAAAACAGGATGATATTGAAGATAGTTATCAGCTCGTTGAGCATCTTGACATCAAAAGTTTTACCATACCTATTTCTGTGGCTGTGGCAGGGATTCACAATCAATTAGAACATAGTGGTATTACTGTTTCAGAACAGGCAACGATTAACCTACCCCCAAGAATCCGTATGTCCGTATTATACGCTGTATCTCAGTCGGTAAATGGTAGAGTTATAAACACTTGTAACTTATCTGAAGATTGGGTTGGATATTCTACAAGATACGGTGACAGTGTTGGGGATGTCTCACTATTAGGCAAATTAACCGTGAGTGAAGTTAAACAAATAGGCAAAGAATTAGGACTGCCAGACAATCTTGTCGATAAAGTTCCTTCGGATGGATTATGTCAAAAAACGGATGAAGATAATCTCGGATTTACC
>JAFWWU010000052.1 GCA_017523285.1 Ruminococcus sp. | reverse complement strand
GAAAGGATAAAAAATATGAAAAAACGTTTAATAAGCAGCGTCGTTGCAGCTGCACTTATAATTGGTTCGTCCGTAGGAACAGGAATAGGAAAGGTTGACAATTTACTTAATGTAAATGATACAACACTTTCTGCTTCTGCAATATGCGATTATCCAAATGGATTGTATTATGTAAAGAAAACATTTTCGGTAAAAGTATCACAAAACAGATTTAATACACGTTGGAAAACTTATACTTATAATAAAGGTACTTATGTAAGCGTTTCCAATTTTCGTATTAATGGTAGTGTTGATGTGTATACGCAATTGGACAATGGTACTTTACAATTTGTTCGTGGCTAAGTATTCATTATTTGAAAACAAATCATAAAAAGCTTACTGATTATTCAGTAGGCTTTTTTATTTTTATCTCGATATTCTGCAATTAATCTGTCAACTGTTGGACGTGATATGCGAAGTTCTTTTGCAATTGCAGATTTACTAATACTATGTTCGTTCCATTTATCATACAATCGAGGAAACTCAGGAACGTCTTTAAGCGTTATCTTTTTTCGTCCTTTATATGCACCACGCTTCTTTGCTAATGCTATGCCCTCTGCCTGACGTTCTAACAGATTAGCACGTTCAAATTCGTTTATAGCACCTATCATTTGAAGCATAAGCCGCCCTGTTGCTGTACTGGTATCAACGCATTCTTTAATGCTTACAAGCGTTATATTTCTGTCCTTAAAGTCGTTCACAAGAGTTAAAAGGTCAAGAGTTGACCTTGCAAGTCGGCTGAAATCAGCTATATATACAACATCGCCCTCACGAATATATCGGAGCATTTCTTGAAGTTGCGGTCTATCTGTGTTTTTACCTGATTTTTTTTCAGTAAAGTATCGGTCAATATTATATTGTTTCATCGTTTCAATCTGACGAGCTTCGCTCTGATCCTCAGATGAAACTCTGATGTATGCTATGTTCGCCATTGTCGTTCTCCTTGCATTTTAGAGTATACTTTATTTTAATGTCATAAATATTCATTAAAATTGTAAATATAGGGTTGTTTTTTTGAATTTATTGCAGTTTGCATTATAAATTCACCCTATACTGCAATATTACAATATTATTCGTATTTTGTCAATAAAAGGAGCGTATACAACGCTCCTTTTATCCTCAAGATTTCTTATATTGTTATTTTTTTCCAAATATTCGTTGCCACAAACTACGCTTAGATTGTTCCGTTTCATTTTTTGACATAATATTTTCTGGATTAGCTCCAGAACTATCAGATTTATCTGTGAGCTGCTGTTGAATTGTACCTGCGTGTAATGCCTGTGCAGCTGTGAGAGCTGCTGTGGTGTCGTGCAGGCTCTCTGTGAGGGTTTTAATCTGCTCTGATTGTGCAGCTATCTGATTATCCTTTACGGACAACTGCTCTTGCAAAATTGAAATTTGCGTTTCTAAAAGTGATATTAGTGATTTTTCTGTTTCACTTTGCATTTTTTGCAGTTCAGTTGGCGTTTTTTCTTGCGTTTTTTCCTCTATTTCCGTTTCATAAATTTGCGTTATTTGCGATTTTACTGCCATAACTTGAGTTTCATCAAGCATAAAACGATTGCCAACTTTACGCAAATTTCCTTGAATGCCAAGTGCATCAATAGCCTTACTTATAGTAGGTTTTGACACCCCTAATTCTTCTGCAAGTTCCTTTATTGTAATATACATAAACTCTCCTATTCACTTATATGATTTTCAAGCATTCGGCAAAAGTAATTGTATCTATTTTCCTTTTGGATGTTCTTCTTTTCAGCATAGATTTTGAATTTTGAATACATTTTTTCTAAATATTCTTCCCTTGCGAAATTTATACCCATTTGATGTTCAGGCAATTGTTTCCCTTTTATCACTTTAAAAATATATTCCATTTCTACTTCGGAGAATTCCTCGTCACAAGCAATTGCAAGGAAACTAAGAAATTTATTTTTATATGTATGTATTTCTGTTTCCTCGGCTTCTTCCATTTCATCAAATTCAGGGATATCAAAGTATATAGAATTCTTATAGTCACGCTCCCCTACTTCTTCATTGATACTGTCATTTTCAGAAAAGTTGATATTTGTATCAACTTTTTTTACTGTATCAAGCTTTTCAGGTGCTTCACCACTTGTCGAATCTGCCTGATTACCTATAAACTCATTAAGAGTTAGAGGGTCTTTATAACTGTCATTTTTTTCTATATAGAATACAATAGTCAGCCATTTTCCACCCTTTCCTGATTTTCCTTTCTCATAAGTAAAGCAGATATCAGTATTTTCTTTCAAAGCTTGCTGACAACTATCAAGAACATATTTTTTGAAATCGGACCAGCCTGTACGTCCTGAATACTCTTTTTTACCTACACCAAGTAACTCACGAATTTCTGCAACAGCAAGTTCACGTTTGCCTATCTTTTCATATTGCTTCAAAATTTCATACATACGCACCTGATTAGGAGATTTCAGTCTTAAAGCATTCCATAACTCATATTTAAAATACTTATTTTTAAATTCGAACATAAGCGGCAATGCTTTATCGTGAGCATCTATTTCTATATACCATTCTTCATTTTCATCTCGGTCAAGCCTACATTCTTTAAAAAGCTGAAATGCTGTATACCCGTATCCACTTTCATTCGGAACGTGTACAAGCTTACATAATAAACTGTCAGTACTTGCTCTTAATTGACTTATGTTCAATTTACCAAATCCCATTATACGTTGAAAATCCACTATGGGAAATCTCACATTGCGTGTAGATACGTCCCAAGGATTAATTTTGGATAAGTATATACTGAAAAATCTAAGCTCCTGAACAGTCATATTATTACTTCTCAGCTCATTCAGAACATTTCTTTTTTCTACGATTGCTGTATCAAATAGTTCTGACATTATTATCACCTCAATAACAATATATCATATAATACGGAGAATGTCAATACAATCTCCGTAATTAAGAAATACAATCTCCGTAATTAAGAAATACAATCTCCGTAATTAAGAAATACAATCTCCGTAATTAAGAAATGCAATCTCCGTAATTAAGAAATGCAATCTCCGTAATTGATTTTATAAAACACCATATATTGCCATTTAAGCTAACCGAAATCACTTTTAAATCACTTTTAAATTATATTATAAATCAATCTATCAATCATAGGACAGCTCAAATGAGCTTTTTATTGACTGATTGATTGACAAACAAATAATCATTGCAATTATACTAAACTTGAAAACTTCATTAAAAAAGTTGATACAAATATCAACTAAAGAGCAAAAGGGAGCATTTATTCTCCCTTTTTTAGATATAATAAGAAAAAAGAGCCTGCCGAAGCAAGCTCTTTGGAATTATCTATACTCATACCTTACGCGAGTCTGATATTTAGTACTGCTTAAACGTGTACCACAGGAATTGCAAGTCGAATAGTAAGCTCTTTTCTCATGTATTTCCCACTCAGATTTTGCGCGAAATAAACCCCAGTCAAATTTCCATTTGCCAGTTGGACCTTGATATTCAACTATCCAGGATGAATAATATGTACGAGGCATATTATGACTACATGCCGCTTCTGCAGTTAAGCCAACATTACCTGATTGTGGATTGATGTTCTTAGTAATAGCTGTACCTGTTCCGAGGAGAGTGAATGCCATTGTGATTGCTGCAATCTTTTTGATTACGTTTTTCATTTTTTTAAATCCTTTACATAAATTTTAGATTATTTTATTAACCTAATATATTATATTATATATTAAAAAATGTTTTGTGTCAAGAAAAATACAAGATTTAAATTTGAGTATACGATATTGCCTATACTTGTAGCATTAACCATATTGACAAAGACACTTTCACAGTCTTTTTGAAAGTTCATGGTATTCTATTTTTTTGTTTGAGTTTTACTTATCTGAAAAAAGAAAAGTGAGTATAAATAGTGGATTGTTTTATCATCAAAAAATAGTAAAAATATTACCTGCTATAAATTTAGGTTTTATCGGTATCAATTTTTGAAAAAAATAGTGATTTTATAGATAAAATCATAAAAATTATATTTAGCCTTGTAAAATTTCAAGGGAAAGATTAAGAAATACCACGAATTAAAGCCAAAAAATGTGAATTGAAAAAAATTTTCAGATTTTCAGCATTCGCTCTTGACTTCATAGCTTTAAAGTGATAAAATATATATAGAAGGATAAATGTTAAAAAATGAAAGGAATGGTAATTATATGACATACGAAGTATGGAACACTCTGACACAAGAGCAGCAGCAGCAAGTGCCGACAGAGGAATTACCGATGATACCGACAGAACAGTTGGAGAACGGTCTGACATTATCGAGAGTAATTCGCAAGGACGGGGAACTGCTTTGGGAGATGACACAGGACTTGAACGGGGACATATCGACAGCACATTTTCCCGAATACAAGATGAAGGACTTAATGGGTCTGCCGTATCTGTACAAACTCAATCCGTTCATCGGGACATACGAGATTCAGACGGAGAAACAGGAAGCTTCGATGGACGAAGAGCCGATAGGGATATCGGGACTTCAATGGATAAAGTTTATGGAGAAGAATCACCCGATATTAGTCGAGGAAATGAGATTTCAGAGGAAGTTCCTGACAGTAGCTCGCTCGGTGGACAAGAGAGCGGACGAATATTGGGAGATACTGGACAAGGAGTACGACAGGACGAATCCACGTCCGACAGGGGACTACGAGAAGATACTGGCTTGGGAACAGGCGAAACACTTTTACATAGACAGCACAGTGACGAGGGAAGTAATCTTAGTTCCAGTAACAGAGCCGTAAGTGATAATATATTATTAAATATTATCAAAGGAGGAAATGATTATGGCAAACACAAACTTTGATTTAGGCTTAGCAAAATGCAGACTAAGAGATAGCATAACAAGTGCTAAAGGAAAATACTTTAGATATATTGTTAAGAACGACTTTGACATTGATGATGAAACGAATATATATGTAAAAAATTTCTTTGAGTTAGAAGAAATACGCACAAAGAGAACAGATAATTGTACAACAGAAGAAGAAGCAACAGTTCTTATGAATAGAATTACAGCACTTGAAAAATTCATCGATGAGGTCAAATAAAGGAGGAAATGATTATGGCAAACACAAACTTTGATTTAGGCTTAGCTAAATGCAGATTAAGAGAAATAGCAGAATCAACTGATGGACGCTACTTTAGATATATGATGAAAAAACATATTAGTATGAAAGATAAAGAAAATATATTTGTGAAAAAAATTCGAGAATTAGATGATATAAGAACTCGTTATGCAGATAATTGTACAACAGAAGAAGAAATAAATAATCTTATGAGCAGAGTAGCTGAACTAAAAAAGTTTATCATTGAAAAAGAAAACGAAAATGATTCTATTAAAACGGATAGAATAACATTCTTCATCGATGAGGTTAAATGATTATTATGGAGGAAAAATTTATGTTATCAAACTATCCCGCTTGCTTTTTTAAAGAGAAAACAGGTGTGTGCAACGTAGTGTTCCCTGACTTCAACGATGCTACAACTTTCGGTAACTCTTTCGATGAAGCAATGAGTATGGCTGTTGATTTACTTGCAGGCTTAATCAGCGTTATAAAAGAAGAAAATGGATTAGTTCCAGTTCCATCAGAGCCTGATACACTTAAGCCTGAAGAACGCTATCCTGAGCTTGCAGAAGATTGTGAAAGTGTCTTTGTCAATATGGTAACAGTTGATGTAGATGAGTATGCGAAAAATAATTTTCTATAATATTACTAAAATGATGTAATTTACATACGAGCTGCATTGAATAACCAAAGGAGGAAATGATTATGGCAAATGCAAACTTTGATTTAGGATTAGCATTATGCAGAATAAGAGATAGCATAATAAGTGTTGAGGGAAAATATTTTAGATATGTTACAAAGAACAAACTTGATATGAAAGATGAAGAAAATATATATGTAAAAAGACTTTTTGAGTTAGAGATAATGACAAGAAACGTATACGATTGCAAAACAGAAGAAGATGCACAAGCTCTTATAAATAGAATCGATGAACTTAGAAAATTCATAGATGAGGTCAAATAATTATGGATAAGAATAAAATATTTTCACCCGAAGAATTAGAAATTTATGAGCATATCAAAGCTCTTGTAACTAAAGCGAAAAAACATTTTATAAAATAAAAAACAATACAAAAAAATTTGATATTATTGCTCCGATAATTTATAATTTTTATTTGTCGGAGCGATAATTTTTTTATCTCTTTTTTCAGAAAAAGTCTTTGCAGTTATTATAAGAACTCCTGCAATAATCTAAACTACTTTTTTATTTAATTTTCATTCAAATTATGCTTGTGCTGACTCAAAAAATAGCCTTCATGTCATAACTGGTACTTTTACCCAATACCTGTTTTGACAAGGTCAAAACAATTGGGCTAAAAAAACACTCTCGGAATTTATAGTGATTTTTTAGAATTTTATAAAAATAATTGCTCCGCAATAGGGGAATTATCCCCTCAACCCCTCTTACTTTTTTTATAAGTTTCATATAATTTTTATAAAAATTTCTGCTTCAAAAAATATATGAATAAATTGTTAAAGGGTCAAGGGATTTCCTTGTGCGGATCATAAATTATAAATGCTCATTTTTATTTAAAAAATGAGCATTTATAAAAAAACACTTGTATTTTTAAGTAAACTTACCCGATACGTTTTGACAGCCTTGTCAAAACTGATATTGGGTAAAACAATCAGTTATGACATAACGGGTTGTTTTTTATTACTTTTTAGATGGGTTTTGAAAAAAATAATAGTAAATTTCAGAGCTTCATTTTCAAGTAAAATTCATTCACTCCCCTATCAGTCTTGCATCGTTTTCTGTATTCGTTTCCGTTACACCGTAACGATAAATTTTGATTGAAAAAATAAAAAAGGAGAGTGCAAAAAACAATCTAAAAAAAGAAAAAAATTAATAGCTCAGGTGAACTTTAATAGAATTATTGATTGATATAAAAATATTAAAAACTCCTACCGAGTTGATACTCGATAGGAGCTACAGGCTACTCATTATTCAGTAGGCTTTTTTACTTTTCTGAAAAAAATAATGATTATTATTCTAAATTTTTCCAGCATTTTAATTTCATAAATTCTGATATTTCTGTTAAACTATCACTCTCATAATACTCTACAAGTAATCTTTTAAATTTCGGAACTTCTTTTTCCGGAATAACAAGAACACCTTGTCCCTGAGAGATTAAATAATGATTTGCAAATATAACAGAAGTGCGTTTATTTCCATCTAAAAAAATCTGAGATTTCATACAGTATAAACAGAGTTTAATAGCAGTATCAATAGCAGACGTCTGAGCTGATCCTATAATATCATTAATTTTAGTTTTAACGTCCATTTCGATTGGAAGTGGTGGAATATATGAGCAGCCGCCAATAGTTACTGGAACGCAACGAATACGCCCACCATTATTAAAGAATCCCTCGTTTACTAATCGTGCAATATGACAAAGCAAATAATAATCACTTTGACTTCTGATAACGTCTTTATCTAAGATAAATTCCCAAGCGTGTTTCAGATTCAATATTTTTTGTACGTCATTCGCACTCATACCAGTAACAATACCATTATCTATGATTTCTTCGGTCTGAGGAAAAGATGTAGCTACACCTTCCAATACAGCTTGGTCATATATATTGCTTTTCATATTTGCACGAGCAAAATCAAGATTTTTCTGTACTTGAGAATCAATTTCTTCATCTGTATATCCAAGAGAAAGTAATTCTCGATTTACTTGTCTGAGTTTTTTTTCTAACTCTCGTCTTTCTTTTGAATTTTTCAATAGCAGCTGATGTAATGTTTCTGAATATACATCAACATAAGTTGAGGTATGTCTGCTGCCTACTCGTTTTCTGATATATAAATATTGTTTATCACCTTTTGTTTTAACTTCAGGAGTACCATCATAAGGGATTAATCGAAGACGTGCCTGTAAATCAGCTTTCTGATGCTTAAGTTCTTGAATTTTATTAATTTCAGACATATTTTTCCTCCAAATTTATAGGGTACATTTTTAATAATTTCTAAGTAATTTGTACCCTACTTGGATTTTATCATATCTTATGCAATAAGTCAATAAAGTAATACTGCCCTTTTCATCAAATACGTTTAAATTAATCGTTATGGCGTAACAGGAACGATAACGCAAACGAGCGGCTGTATTATTAGGGAAGAATAAAAGTTGATACAAATATCAACTTTTACAAAACAAAAAGCTTCTTATTCAAAGGAGCTTTTATTTGAAAACACAAGCTTATTTTTTATAAACATTTGTAATAAAGCACTTGACTTAGTAATATATTTTTGATATAATATAAACAATCTAAATGTCAAATTTAGAAATTATATAATTGAAAGGATAAAAAATATGAAAAAACGTTTAATAAGCAGCGTCGTTGCAGCTGCACTTATAATTGGTTCGT
>JAFWWU010000051.1 GCA_017523285.1 Ruminococcus sp. | reverse complement strand
ACTACTACTACTACAACATCAACCACTCCGATAACTACAACAACTGTTACGACAACACCTGAAATAACAGTAAATATCGGTGATATAGATGATAATAAATCAATTGATGCTGTTGATGCGTCAATGATTCTTGCCGAATATGCTATTACAGCAACAAATGGTAAATCTACATTTACTTTATCACAGAAAAAGGCTGCCGATGTAAATAACGATGGTGCGGTTAATGCTTCTGACGCTTCATTGGTGCTTGGATATTATGCGTACACATCAACAGGCGGAGTATTGTCGCTGAAGGATTATATTTCAACAATAATGCAATAAAAAATATGTATTCTTAGACAGATATAACCTCAGTTGTTTATACATAACTACTATATATTACATATGACAATTATTTGATAACACTATAATTTCAAGACTGAGAGGGTGAATGTAAAGCTTGAGTCTTTTTACTAAGCAAGAGGATTTTGATATATATGAAAAATTCCCCGATTATGAGGAAACAAGTCCGTGTAAAATAAAAACACGAACTATTACCGAAGAAGAATATAAAGCAGTACCATTTTTTTATAAATCAAAACTTAAAACTATCTTTTCTATTCCCGGACTGCTGCTTATATTGTTCAGCATTATTGCGGTTTGGAGCATTACGCTTTGTATATGCGATGTAGTGAAAGGAAAGCCTGATGCCTGGCTGTATTTGTTTATTTGCTGTATGATCAACCTTTTTGCAATTGCAATGACGTTGGCTGCATATAGTGATAAAAGAAAACAGGTGATTACAAAAGACCAGAAGATTGCTCCCGGAGAAGTAGTACATATTGAGAATATAAGTCGAAAGTATTACACGACAATTGCACTTCATGGAAGTAAGGAAATTATACATCTTTTCTTTCATAAGGAATTAAAAAAAGGTAAAACAGTGCTTGTGGTTATAAAGCCACCTCCTGAATTACCTTATGTGATATGCGTTTCAAGGAAAGTTGTGGATTATGATTTAAGTATGAGTCAGAATGACATAACGGAATCACTTGTAGATTCGTCAGAATTTATCGATTACACAGCTGCTGATCTGCAAAGCGTTGCATATGACATTACACCCGAAGAATATAAAAGGATTATCAGGTGGGAACGCTTGCTCAGACCGTTTAAATATGGCATTCTCAGTGCAGTATGGTTGTTTTTCACTATTGTTACGATAGTTTTGGCAGTCATTATTATAAAAAGCTTTTTGAAGGTGGAGGCGGAAGTGTTCTTTCCTCTTGTGATGGGCTTTCTGTGCGAGCTGTTTATTGAATGGTTGCTTTGTAAGGCGGTTTTCAAGAAAAATGATTCTACATTCGAATATGGTATTCTGGAATGTGTTATAGCAAAAAAATACGAGGATGAGCATATCGATGAAAAGTATATCCGTGCAATGATTCCCGAGAGAAAGCAGTTTGTAAATCTGAAAGTTACGACTTTTGATTATAAGCGTCTGTCGCTGAATGAGCGTGTTAAATTTATTGTAAATAAATCTACTGATGAGGTTATACGGATTATCAGGTAACAAAGCGGATATATAATTGAAAAAATAATGTGATAACAAAAAAACCACGCAGCTGCGTGGTTTTTATCATATGTCTGTCTTGCTCAAAACAGATGACATAAAAAAGTTGTTGTTTTATTCTTTATCAAGATGTCCCGATGCTTCTGCAAGCAAATCGATTATTGAAAGATGCTGTGGACACACACTTTCACATTGACCGCAGGCAATACAATCCTTTGCTTTGCCGCTTTTTTCTGTAAGTACTTTATATACATTTCCTGAGCGCCATTCCTCACCGTAGAGCCTTATAGTATTAAGCACACGGAAAACTTCAGGTATATTTATCTCTGACGGACATCCGTCACAGCAGTAACGGCATGATGTACAGCCGATAAGCGGTGAATTGAACATAACTTCATTTACCTCTTCAATGAGCTTTTTTTCGCTGTCGGAAAGAGGCTCGAAGTCAGTAAAAGTATTCAGATTATCCTGCATCTGCTCATCATTTGACATTCCTGAAAGTATTGTAATTATACCGTCAAGAGAGCCAACAAATCTCATTGCCCATGAAGCAATTGATGCTTCAGGTCTTGCTGCTTTGAGTTTTGCTTCAAGTTCAGGCATAAGTGAAGCAAGAGTTCCGCCTTTGACAGGCTCCATAATAATCATCGGAATATTACGTCTGCTGAGAATTTCATACAGCTTACCTGAATGTACAATCGGATTTTTCCAGTCAGCATAATTCAGTTGTATTTGTACAAACTCAATTTCAGGATGTTTATCAAGAACAATTTCCAGCAGTTCGGGAGTCCCGTGATATGAAAAGCCGAAATGTTTTATTTTTCCTTCACGCTTTTTCTGTATTCCCCAGTTGAAGCAGTCAAACTCCTCGTAAGTATTATAGTTATTGCCGTCCTCAAGTGAATGAAGCAGATAAAAATCGAAATAGTCAACTCCTGTTCTTTCGAGCTGTTCATTGAATATTCTGTCCCTGTCATCTTTTGTTTTCATACACCATGCGGGAAGCTTTGTGGCGATTTTAAAGCTTTCTCTGGGATAACTTTTTACAAGACATTCTCTTGCAGCAATCTCGGATTTTCCGCTGTGGTATACATAAGCCGTATCAAAATAATTCAGACCTGCCTCCATATACTTATCAACCATACGGCAAACATGAGCATGGTCGATTTCTCCGTCTTTTTCAGGAAGCCTCATAAGTCCGAAGCCAAGCTTTGATACGTCAAAAATTTCATTTCTATCCATAATTATCACCTGCAATTTTTCATATATTCAAGTTTATTTCTGATAGCGGTCAATGCCTGATATGGATTATCAATTTTCATAACCGCTGATTCAATAGGACAAAAGCCTGTGTTGTCACGGTTTCTTATAAGCTCTGTCATAGTTTTGTACGAAACGGGAATGCCATATTCTTGTAAAACATCATAGGCAGGACGGCTGATAACATGAGCATAAATCTCCTTTATTTCAAGGAGTATATAAAGATACGCCGCACCTTTTCCCACTACCTTGTCTGCCGCAGAGTATTCTGACAGCTTTTTTCTTTCATCAAGCCACTTCAATAATGGAGCTATTCCTCTCTGCTCGCTTATCTGCGTATCGGTATCACTGCATATAACGCAGGTATATCCGCCTTCTGAAAGAATTTTTACCGCTTTTTCAAGATTACTCATTGTCTGCATTTTTAAGCCTGCTTACTGCAAGAGGAATTATCACAAGCTGTAATATGATTCCTGCAACACCGATTTTTACACTTGTAAAAATAATTTCAGGCTTTACAGCTGTACCCATACCGTAGAATCCTATGAGTATGGCTGCTCCACGAATTATTCTGCCTGCAAGCTGTGCAATAAACACCTTTGAAATATCGGGGATTTTTGCATCTTTCAGCATTCCAGCACATACGCCGTATACTGCAAGCTCAATTATCATAAACGGAAGCATAGCAGATGTCGGCATACCTGTCATAGCAAAGCTGATAAGCGGACTTAAAAGTCCTGCTGTTCCAGCGGCAAATGGACCTGCAAGAAGTCCTGCAAGTATAATCGGCAGATGCATCGGCAGGAGCATTTCTCCAAGTGAAGTGCCAAGTCCTGTTGCAGTTCCCAGTATATGTATTATCCGGGGGAGTATTACGGCTGAGAAAATAGCCACGATAGCTCCGATTGTCTGTGACTTTACAGACAATTTCTTTTTTGCGATTGATGTTATCATATTCTGACCTCCTTGATTTTTTGATTACTTATATTGCTTTTTTATCATAGCATATTTTCACATCTATTACAAGAGTTTTTATTATTATTAAGGTGATTTCTCACAAACGGCTATGTAATAGTATTCAGTTTGATAAATTGAGATTTTCCCATTACTTTTGCTGATTCTTTCGCTCAATTGCTATGCTTGAAATAACAGCATAAACCAGAGTGATTGCGATAATTACAATTACAATGTAAAAAATCCATGAAATATGATAGAGAACCGCAATGCCATTCAGCAAAAAGATAAGAGATAGCAATAAAAAGATGACGGCAGACTGACGATAATACGTTTTTTTATTCATTGACTCACGTTCCTGCTTGGATGCCCAAATATAGGCATTATTAAAAAGGAATCCTTTTTCCATAAAAGAGCGGATACTAAGCCATAATATTACAATGGCTATTAAAAAAAGGATACTCGCCGTTATGATTTCTTGCATAATCTGTCACCACGTCAAATTTTTATTTATCGAACAATATAATTTCCTATATTATACCACACTATATAGAAATTTACAATAACGTTATTTTTGTAGGGGCGGATATCATCCGCCCCTACGTATTATTAGTTATGTAAATTGGGATTTTTCTGCATACCCCATTTCAATTGGATGTGGTATATTTCAATGACAAAACTATTTTCCTTAATCTTCGCCTTCTGTATAATCAAATGCACCGGGCTCTTTATCAGCCGCCTTGCAGAACTGTGTTTCATAAAGCTGAGTATATACTCCGCCAAGAGAAATAAGTTCATTGTGGGTGCCGCGCTCTGCTATTACACCGTTATTGATTACTAAAATTTCATCAGCGGCAAGTATTGTTGAAAGTCTGTGTGCAATGAGGATACTTGTGCGTGATGTAATAAGCGGCTCAATAGCGTCCTGGATTTTTTGCTCTGAAATAGAATCCAATGCAGATGTAGCCTCGTCGAAAATCATCAGAGCAGGGTCTTTCAGCAATACTCTCGCAATTGAAAGACGCTGTTTTTCTCCGCCTGACAGCTTAAGACCTCTGTTGCCGACTATCGTATCAAGTCCTGTATCCTGCTTTTCGATAAAATCGTAGATGTTGGCTTTTTTACATGCTTCAATCAGTTCTTCTTCGGTAGCATCCGGCTTTGCGTAAAGCAGATTCTGACGGATTGTTCCGTTGAACAGATATGTTTCCTGGCTTACGATACCGATGTTCTCACGCAGATATTCAAGGTCGAGCTTTCGTACATCAATATTGTCAAAGGTTACTGTGCCTGACGTAACGTCCCATAGTCTTGGAATCAGATTTACAAGTGTGCTTTTGCCTGAACCCGAAGGTCCGACTACGGCAATGCACTTGCCCTGCTCTAATATAAAATTGATATCGGTAAGTATCTGACGGTCTTTTTCGTAATAAAAGCCTACATTCTTGAATTGTACTTCGCCGTTTGCACGCTCAGACGGACATACAGCATCAGGAGCGTTTTCAATTTCAACAGGCATATCGTAATACTCAAAAATGCGGGTAAACATCGCCATAGAGCGTATCCAGTCAACCTGAATATTGAGAAGCTGATTGACAGGACCGTACATTTTTCCGAGCAGTGCTACAAGTACTGTGATGTCACCAACGGTCAGGCTGTTGTCAAACTTCATCATCAGAATACCGCCTGCAAGATATAAAAGCATAGGTCCGATATTTGAAAAGGTGCTCAGAGCAACTCTGAACCAACGGCCAGCCATACTCTCACGGATATTAAGCTTTACCATACGAGCATTTGCTTCTTCGTATTTGTTATATTCAACCTGTTCCATGCCAAAGAGCTTTACCAGAAGCTGACCGCTTACCGACATTGTTTCGTTCAGAATACCGTTTATTTCGTCACTGCAAGCCTGTGATTCAGCAGTAATGGACCAACGGGTCTTGCCAGCACTTCGTGTAGGAATAATAAAGAGGGGAATTACAGCAATCCCCACAAGAGCCATTACCCAGCTTTGCTGAAACATCACAACAAGTGCTATTATCAGAGTAATAGAGTTAGAAAGAATACTCGTAAGCGTAGTGGTGATAATCTGCTGAACACCTGAGATATCGCTTGTCATACGGGTAATAATATCGCCCTGATTATTTGATGTAAAGAAACGCTGAGACATTTTCTGCAGATGCTTGTACATCTTGTTTCGCATATCGTATGTAATATGCTGTGCTATCCATGTGTTCATATAGCTTTCCAACACACCTATTAGATTGGCACCCAGCGTTACTGCCAGCGAAAGCACAATAAACAGAATGAGTTTCTGCATATTTCTGCCGATGAGTCCCTCATCAATAATCTTACCCGTGAGTACTGATGGCATAAGGTTCAGAATGGACGATATGACAATGGCAATCAGCACAATAAACATCTGTTTCCAATAGGGCTTCAGATAGGAAAAGATGCGTTTCAGCATTTCTTTTGTAACCTTCGGACGATTTTTCTTTTCTTCTTCTGTAAGAAAGCTTTGTCTTCTTGGACCTCCAATTGGCGGCATAGTAATTCACTCCGTTTCGTGTTATTATGACATACTTCTATATGTGATTATATCATATAAAAAAGCCGAATACAACCGAGAGTAGTGACTCCCAATCAATTCGGCATAATGAACAAGAAACCGTCTGAAACTTTATGAAAGATTTTCGCAATAAAAAAGAGCAGACTTCGGAAATTTCTCTCCAAATCTGCTCTCAATTCTCTTGAAAATCAAAAATCGCCCGTTCAAGTCCTGAAAAGGCAAAATGTCATCTACGGTTTATATATAAAATTTTTCGGCTCCACATACGCAAAAAAATCCGAAATATCGGACTTTTTTGGCATGTAATCTTTTTCGTCACATATAGATGTCAATACGTGACGAAATTGATCACCATAAAAATCACGATTCCTTCTATTTTATCGTTGCAGCAGAAAAATACCATTTTCTGCGTATTACTTTGTTACATCAATAATATAAAGGTGATTCTGAGGATCATCGCCATACTGAGAAAGATACAGGTAAACCTCATCGTCATTGTGATATACCAATTGATGATTTACATAATCATGCTCACTAAAAATTTGATAAGTTTTAACGACTTCTTCATCTGTCAACGAATAGATTGCTACCTGATATTCGTTTAATCCGTTTGTTTCCGAAGCTTCGGAAACGATTCCATAAACAGCTGCTTTTGTTCCATCGGATGAGAAATCCGTACTCCACGAATAGTAATTATCGTTGTCAAGCAATGCTGAGCAGTCGAGTTCTGTGAATTCGTAGGTGTCAAGATTTAACTTGCTGATTCCTCTGAAACTAGAAATGAAGCCCTTTGAAAAATATAAATAATTATCAACCGCTTTCTCAGGAACATAGCCTGAATGATCTTCACAAACATCTATACGGAAGTCCTCGCCGTTTTCAAGGTTATATACTCCTGAACCGTCTATTGATTCATGATAAGCAATATAGTAGCTGAATCTATTATCATCAATCATTTCTCCGAACACAACATATTTTTCTGTCTCTTCTTCCGGAACCTCAAGAATGGCTGTTTTATTCCCTGATAAATCCTCAAGATAGAGATTCGTATCTTCGACTATTTTCCGCCCATCAGACAAAGTATGCTCGTTTCCATAGGTGAATTCCTTATAATATTCCAGATAGTTACTGTTTTCAGGCAAATTCAAATCAATTATCTGTATATTATTCGTCGTGTCGTCTGTCACGCTTGTATCAACTGTTGTACTTGTATTGCCTGTTGTGCTTTGCGTAACATCGGATGTGAATGTTTCTATTTCTGAGTCTTGTTTATTGGAACTTTGTTCACTCGAATTACATCCAGTACATAAAAACAAAGATAAAGTTACCACTAATAATCTTTTTACAGTTACCACCAACCTCATTATCTATTTCAATTACGGATTTCATCCAGGCAGGGATTTTTCTTGTTGGATTTACTTCGCTTTTGTATATGATTTTTCGTGACAATAAAAGGAAATAACCGCCCAAGCGACCAAACTTAGCGGTTATTTTCTTAACACTACTTTGGGAGTGACCGTCAACCGGTACACTCTATTTCTTTAATTATACACCTTCATAGCAGGAATGTCAAGTCTAATTTATGAGTCAAAACAAAAAAGCTTCCGATCACTCGGAAGCTTTTACTGGCAGGGGTAGAAGGACTCGAACCCTCAAGGACGGTTTTGGAGACCGGAATGTTACCATTACATCATACCCCTATTTATATCTGTCGTTTAAGACCTT
>JAFWWU010000050.1 GCA_017523285.1 Ruminococcus sp. | reverse complement strand
ATATATATATATATATATTGCACAAATATACAGAGAAATATTGACAAAATTAATATCAGGTTGTATAATGGTATAAAGAGTAGTGTAACTCTTTTAATTTATTATGTATTGAATAGGAGAGGTTATTATGAAGAAGTCAAAAATCATTTCAGTATTAATGTCAGCCGCAATGGGCTTATCATCAATTCCTATGAGTGCTTCTGCTGTTGATATATTAGATGCTTCAGAAGAAGCGGAAACAATTATTTCAGAACTTGAAACAGATTTATTAAAGTTTGATTTTAATCTTGACGGTAAAGTTACTCCATCAGATTCTGCGGCTCTTTTAACTTATTATTCAGAACAGCAGACTGATAATTATGATACTTACTTAACAGATGAAATGAGAGCATACATAGCACAGTTCGGTGATATTTATGCTAATGACGGTGAAGCGGCAAATACAATTAATGCAAACGATGCAAAAAAGCTTCTTGATTACATTGTTAGTCTTTTCGAGCTTGGCGATGTGACTTGTGATAACAAGCTTGACGCAGCAGATGCAAGTGCCGTGCTTTTATTCTATTGTGAAAATCAGACATTGAATTTTATTGCAGAATTTGATAAAATTCGTGATAATGTAAGAGTGCTCGGAGATATAAACGGTGACGGAACAATTAATGCAGGTGATGCGGCTGTTATTCTCAGACGTTATTCCGAAGCACAGACAGGTGCTTGATTTGTTGCGTAATTAAATCCATAATAAATGCAAAAGGAGGAAAGATTCTATGAAAAAGAAAGTTTTAGCTTTGATTTTATCAATTACAGCTTGTCTTGGTGTGGCAACAGGATATAATCCTTATGTGTATGCTGAAAGTACAACTGAAGAAGTTATAAACGGGGAATATGGTTGTCTTAAATATGCACAGATCGACGATACAAATATAATAATAAAAGGATATACATCAATTCCCGAATCAGGAACAATTGAAATCCCCGAAACAATAAATAGTATTCCTGTAACAAGTATCGGTTCTGCTGCTTTTGAAATGTCATCAAAATTAAAATCTATAACACTTCCTGATACAATTACGAGTATTGCTTCAGGAGCATTCTATAATTCAGGAATCACTTCGATTGTAATTCCCAAGGGCGTAACTAAAATAGAGCATGGCACATTTGAAATGGCACGTTTAAATTCAGTTGTATTTAATGAAAACCTTAAAGAAATTGATAATTTTGCATTTGATTGGTGTCCTCTTAAAGAATTGAATCTTCCTGATGGCATAGAAAAAATAGGAAATAATGCATTTAGCAATACCCATATTGAAAGCATTGTTATTCCTGAAAGTGTTACATATCTTTCTCCATCAGCTTTTATCGGATGTTATAATCTGAAATTTATTACTCTTCCTGAAAATCTTATAGAAGTATATAGCTATTCATCCTTTACATCTTGTTCTAATGAAGATAAGGTTGTTTTAAAAGGATATAAAGATTCTAAATGTTTTGATTTTGCCAAAGAAAACGGTATAAAGTTTATGTATATCGATGATGGCATTGAATATATGCTTGGCGATTATGACGGCAATACAGAAATTGATGCCGCAGATGCATCTGCTATCCTTACAACATTCTCGTTATTACAGACAGGTAATGAGAATAAGCTTACGGATTCACAGAAAAAAGCCTGTGATATTGACGGTGACGGAATAATCAATGCCGCAGACGCATCGACAGTCCTTGCGTATTATTCATATAGCCAGACTGGCGGAGAATCTATCTTTGAAGCATTTTTAGATTAATAATAACGAAAAAATCACCCCGAATTTTTATATTCGGAGTGATTTTTTGTTTATGGAGGAGTTGTCAGATTTCGCGTCTTGTAAATCCGTCCCATGCAATAAGGAAGAATACTATCAGATGTACTGCAATTACACCGATTGCAAATGTTAATGAGTGGTTAGTGTAAATCGAATTTCCGCTTGCAATTTTTGCGAGGTCTGTATTAGCGAAAAGAAGATATCTTGTCCAGTCGATTGCAAGACCTTCTTTAAGAATTGAAATGATAACATTTCCTGAAAGAAGTGAGAAAAGTGAAATTCCTATTGCAAGTGATGCACTTCTTACAAGTGATGAAATAGAAAATGCAAGAGTAGCCATAACAACAACGTTTATACTGCTGAGCATATATGTCTTGAATAATTCAAAGAAGCCGTTTGTTACAACAATTTTGCCGTCAATATAGCTTATATACTCTGCTGAAATCATATCTGTACCAAAGAAAAGCATTGAGAGGAGAATTGAAAGAATATACATTGTAAAGATTATGATATATCCGAATGTTATACTCATTATATACTTAGAAAGTAGTATTTTCCAGCGTTTAACAGGATTTATAAGTAGAAATTTGATAGTGCCGCTTGAAAATTCATTGGCAAGCGCTCCGCCTGTAATAACTATAATAAGCATTCCAACGATTTTTATGAGTGAATTTGAAGCAAAACAAACGCTCCAGAAATTAACATCCAGCGCTTCGAAGCCTTCTTTATTATCTGCAACATTTACTTCAATATTATTTTCAAGTCGGTAAAGAGCGACTTTCATATTTGCTTCTGCTGAAATCGGTGTTTCTTCTTTTCCGCTGTCGCTTGTTGCTGAGCCGCTTGGAAGCATTTCCTGTAAAGAGGATGTCGGTTGCTGATTAGCGATATTTTCTTTATAGTCCTTGACTTCATATATAAGCTGATTACGCCAATCAAGCTGTTCTTCAACTGAATAGGGGAGTGGAATATCATTTTTTATTCTGTATTCATATTCCCAGTAGTTATCTTCTGTAACTCCAGGAATCATTTTCATAACAGCAACCATGCTCTTGCAGAAGTTTTTCCAGTCATTGTTTACAATGAATTTTTCAAGCATTTTTCGTTCGGCTTCAGGATAAACATATTCAACTGTTACATTTTCATTTTCATCATAGCTTGTTTCGTATTCAAAAAGCTGCTCAGTCGCAAGGAATCTCCAGCTTTTTGAATCGATTTTATTATTATTCAGAAACTCCAGCTTTTCAATATCGAACTGATATCCGGGTTCTTTTGTTTCGTTTAGTTCATCTATTCTGGCCTGATAATCAATTTCGTCGGTCATATAGTCCATATATTCGTCCTGATAATACTGCATTTCATATTCTGCCCATTTTGCAATTCCGATAATCGCAAATACGCTTAGAAAAATAAGAACAAATATAACCTTTGTAGATGTTTTTTTGAGTGTTTTTATGTATTCATTCTGAATGAGTTTTAGAAACTTAGTCAATTTGTTTACCTCCCAACTCTGTAAGCTCGATAAATACTTCTTCAAGCGACTTATTATCCTTGTGTGTCACCGTATAAAGCTTTATATCTGAATTGATAAGAGTTTTGTTGACAGCGTAAATGCCTTCTTTCTGATTTTCATCAGATTTAATTGAAAGAGAAAAATGTGTATCGTCAATAATCTGAGGTGAATATTTATCATCAATAACAGATAGAGCTTTTTCAGTGCTGTCAACCTCTAATACATATTCGGTGTTTGAATTTGAATTAGAGTTTATCATTTCTTCAATTGTATATGTACCGATAATGCTTCCGTTTGCTATAATTCCAACTCTGTCGCACATAAGCTCCATTTCAGACATAAGGTGACTTGAAACCATAACGCAGATATTTTCTTCATGAGCAAGCTTTTTGAGTATATCACGAAGCTCTTTGATACCTGACGGGTCAAGACCGTTTGTAGGTTCGTCAAGAATAAGAAGCTTCGGTCTGTGGAGGATAGCCTGAGCAACACCAAGACGCTGACGCATTCCGAGAGAATAACGCTTGATTTTCTCATCAATACGTTTTGTAAGTCCTACAAGCTCCACTACTTCATCGATACGTTCCTTTGTAACTCCGTCACGCATACGGGCATATTGCATCAGGTTTTCGCGTCCTGTCAGGTGCTTGTACATTTCAGGATTTTCAACTATACCGCCGATACCGGCAAGAGCTTTTTCGAAATTCTTATTAATGTTATATCCGCCGATTGAAATATCACCGCTGTCAAGTGAAAGCAGACCTACAATTATCTTGATTGTTGTTGTTTTGCCTGCGCCGTTTGGACCAAGAAAGCCGAATACTTCTCCTTCATAAGCCTCAATATCAATATCGTGAAGAATATGACGCTTTCCGAGAGTTTTATTGAGCTTTTCTATTTTAAGTGCAATTTTTTTGTTGTTTGTATTGTTTTCTGTGTTCATCTGTGTTCACTCCCTTAGCTGTTTTCTGTATCGTTTAACTTTCTGCTATGTGTGGAATTGGAATATGTCCAGGCATCATAAATTTTCCAACCGTCTTTTGTTCGGTAAAGTTTAACCTCAGAATGCATCTCATTGGTGTGCTTGTAAAGTGCATTTGTCTGTTTTGGTGATTCATCATCGAAGTGTTCTTCGTCGTAATAATAGTGATCGTTGGGAAAAAGCATTCTTGCATCCTGATTACCAATGCAGGAGAGATTATATGAAACAATTACCAATGCAGAGTTCGGACCATCTTTTTTAACTATAAATTTATTCATATCAACACTTACTTCTTTTATGAAACCTCGTTCTTTATGCTTTACAAAACTATCAATTTCACCTTTAGTTTCACTTTTGGTTAATCCCCAATCATTATTATTGTAATTGTTAATTGTCCAATAGTTATCAATAATCCCATAAAGTTTATTGGTGAGTGCTGCAGAATCTTCATCTGAATAAACTGCGTTTAATTTCTGATATTTTTCGGGTGTTACAGTAGCTTCTGAAAACTCTGTAATATAATCAGTGAGAGTTTGCTCGATAAGCGGAGTTTCTTTTTTGAATTTACTGTAATCGCAGATAATATAAATAGTAAGACCGATTATAAGAATTACAGCAAGAACAATTCCTCGATTGATTTTTTTCAGTCTGTGTTTCATTTCGGGTAAATCCTTTCTGTGTTATATGTTTTGTGTGTACCAAATCATTTAGTACAGTTATAATTATACATCATTTTTCTGTTTTGTCAATAGTTTTTTTAAAAAAATTTTAAATGCTATGATTTATATCTTTACAATAGGGCGAAAATGTGCTATAATAAACGAAATAAGTATAATATTTTTTTGTTGAAGGAGCAGGCGAAAATGAGAAAATATTTCAGTGTATATAAGGATTACATACAAAAAAGAATTAATGTTGCAACTAAGCAGGAGCTTGAAACATTACTGATTGAACACCTTGAAAAAATTGAATTTATAAAGCATGAAAGACTTATACATCTTCTTGTGACAATGCTATTTGTATTTATGCTTTTTATGAGCCTTATTTTGTGGGCTGTTACAGATATCCTTGCATTTTTAATTCTTCTCGCACTTATACTTGTTCTTTTAGTGCCATATATAATACATTATTATTTTCTTGAAAATACAACTCAAGAGATGTATGTCATATATGACAAAATAATCGGAAGAATGGAATAAAAATAAAAAGCGGTTACTCAAGTAATAAAAACTGAGTAACCGCTTAATTTTGAAGAAAAAACATCCGCCTTGCCGTCATATAGTGCATAAAACCCGCACGAAGCAGGTGGGTAAACGCCTGATTGATTCACGCTCCCTTCGTCCGCAAAAGCGGGAGGTCTGCAATCCACAGCCAGAGCTGAATTCCCTTGTAAAATGTGTTGGATTATAAAAACTATAATTACCCGAACAAGGCAGAAAGTAAGCTGTATTTATCTTTCTGATAATATTATACCACTCTTTAACTAAAAAATCAATAGTTTTGTGAAATAAAATGACACAAAATTATAGAAAAAGAGTTGTTGAAATATAACAGAAATTTTTATTCGCAGTCGCAGTGGTCGCCGCAATGACATTCTTCATCACAGCAACAATCGTCGTCACAACCTTCGAAAAGTTCTTCAAGACGCTTGAGGAAGTACTGAGAAACCTTTTCGAATTCATCGTCATCATCAATAGAAGCAAGGATTTCTTCTCCGTTATCTTCGATAGCTTTAAGTATAACAAGTTCGCCGTCATCGTTGAGGAATTCTTCGCTCTCAATAGCGGGGATCATTGCGAAATACTGAACGCCGTCGAGTTCGGCAGCATCAAGCATTTCAAAATTCTGCTTGTTTCCGTTTTCATCAATAAGCTCATAAAGCTCAGGTGTGTATTCGTTCATATCCGGCATAATAAACTCCTATCTTCGTTATGTACGGCAGATAAGCCGCAGCAGAACAATATATTATATTTTTACTGTACTTATATTATACAATATTTATAATATAATTTCAAGAGGTATATTTATGATTTTTACCTGGTTGATTTAACTAAATGTATATACTCTAAATTGTGCGATATGTAAAAATGACAAAAAAACATAAAAATTTTGAAGAAAACTATTGACAATAGCGAAAATGTGTGTTATTATAAATACAACAAAAGGGAACAACAAATTAAATTCCCTTACAGTCGGACATTTACAAGGGTTATGGATTATCCATTATGTAAATGCAAAAATGGCGGAACGGAGGGTGAGTCCGATGGAAAACACAGAGTCACAGTTCAAGCTTGTCAGCGGGCTTGCAAAACTGTTTTGACCGAGTGGGAGTTTAAAAGCTTAGTGCATCTCCAAGTTGAATAATGGATTACATAGGAACAGTTTAAGTCTGTTGACGGCGATAAAAGATTTCATAAATATTTCAGCATACAGGATTATCTGAAATTTCGACCTAAGGTCTTAATATAAATGGAATCAGTCGATAAAAATAAAAGGTGGTACCGATGGAAAGATAAGTTTATTTTCGATAAAAAATAAATTTTATAGGTGATACCGATGAGATGAAAAAGTGTTATTTCAAATCAAAATAAATTATATAGGTGATACCAATGAGATAAAAAGTTTATTTTCTGAAGAAATAAATTTATATAGGTGATACCAATGGGTAAGAATTAATTGAATGCTCGAATTAAGTTCTTTTTATAAATTCACGAAAAGGATAGTGATGTGAATGAGAAAGACGAGGATTTATCGTAAAGAATAAACTGAAAGGGTGAGTCCACAGGGTAATTCGGCTAAGCGATGAAAGTCGCTTAAACTAAATAACAGAATAACAAAACCTCAGGCATTATAATCAGTCTGAGGTTTTTTGTGTCTATTCACATTCTTCAAGAATCTTTTTACGATACATATATGCTGACTGCTCCTGCTTATTCTGCCCGAAATTATAATAAACACAGTCCTTTAATGCATCAGGCAGATACTGCTGTCTTACATAATGATTTTTATAATCGTGAGGATAAAGATAATGCTGACCTCTTATAGCGGCACCCTCGCCGTCAGTATGCTTATTCTGAAGATGACGTGGAAAATCAAGTGCGTCACACGATTTCAGGTCTGCAAGTGCGGCATCGATAGCGGCTTCGGCGCTGTTGGATTTCGGTGCGGTTGCAAGAAGGATTATCGCTTCTGCAAGTGGTATTCTTGCTTCAGGCAGTCCAAGCTGAAGTGCTGAATCAACACAGCTTTTCACGATAGAAATTGCCTGCGGATAGGCAAGACCAACATCCTCAGCAGATATTACAAGAAGTCTGCGGGAGAGTGAGATTATGTCGCCTGCCTCAATAAGTCTTGCAGCATAGTGAAGCGCAGCATTTTCATCAGAACCTCGGATGGATTTCTGCAACGCTGAAAGTAAGTCATAATGCTGATCACCGTCCCTGTCATATCGCATATTGCTACGCTGAGTAAGTTCACGCACAAGCAGAGTGGGAATTGTAATTTTTCCTGTTTCGCAATCTCCGCTTAATACGCTGAGTTCAACAGTGTTCAGCGCTTTTCTGACATCTCCGCCGCATCCTCTTGAAATGATTTCAACCTCAAGCTGTGAAGCAGAAAGCTCGAAAGCACGTTTTACAGCCTTTTTAAGTTCATCAGCTTCAACAGGCTTGAACTCAAAAACTGTGCTTCGGCTTAAAACAGCGTTGTAAACAGCAAAGTATGGATTTTCGGTAGTTGATGCAATAAGCGTGATATCTCCGTTTTCAATGTATTCAAGCAAACTCTGCTGCTGTTTTTTATTGAGATACTGAATCTCGTCAAGGTAAAGGAGAATTCCGTTTTCACTTCCGAATGTGCCAATATCGGCAACAACATCTTTAATATCAGAGATTGATGCGTTAGTGCCGTTGAGCTTATACAGGGACATTCCACAGTTTTCGGCTATTATACGGGCAACTGTCGTCTTTCCGACACCTGATGGGCCGTAGAAAATCATATTCGGAACTTTTCCGCTTTCGATAATACGTCGAAGCGGACGATTTTTATCAAGTAAATGCTTTTGTCCGACAACATCATCAATAACTTTCGGACGTATTTTATCTGCTAACGGTGCGGACAATTCAGGCACTCCCTTCTTTAATGTGACAGTCTTTTATTTTTCATTCTGATATGCATAACCGAAATGAATCGGCGGTGCTGTTACTGAAATATACACAAATTCGGTATCTCCGTCGTTTTTCAGTCCGTGAATATCTTTATCGGCAAATCTTACGACATCTCCTGCTTTGAAATTCTTTTCAGTATCATCAGCAAGAAGAAGCTTTCCGCTTCCTTTTGTTGCATACCATATCTGCTCGGAAGCTTCGTGAGTATGTCTTGGCTGCTCTGCGCCGATTTCAAGATGTACTTCTGTTATTGTAACACGCTTGCTTTCTGAGTTATCGGGATTAAGAAGCTGTCTTGATACAACTCCCGGATTTGATAAATCCTTTATATCTTTTGCGTTTATAAATTCCATAATTATTCTCCTTTTAATCTTTAGAGCGTGTAATTTTCCAGTAATATCTGCGGTCAGATTCAGGAAAATCCTCCATAATGCCATGTTCGGGATCGTAGAATGTACCGTCGCAATACAGCGACCAGTGCCAGCATCGTGGAGTTTCAAGGCTGAGCATACAAAGCGGAGGCAATTCATTTTTATGCGTTACGGGAATACGTTCATCCGAAACATTAAAGCCGAAATTCCGCAGAGTATCTTTCATTTCACGGAGATTAGTTTCCCTGTCATTGTCTAAAAGTTTGCATATTGCCTCGGCAGTTGTGCCAATTATCATTGCAAGTACGGCCTGTCCGCATTGGAGGTCTGTCGGTTCGTGAATGTAGTTTATTGTCATTTAGTTTCCCTTTGGGCATCATACCACACATCAATCTCACTTTTTTCGGGGACTTTAAAAAGGCTCTGCACCTTATTGAAAAGTCCTTCGTCAACATAAAAATCAGAGCCGCTATTGCCGTCAGTGATTTTTTGATTGCGTTCTTTGATGTACTTATGCCATAATTCATCGTCAATATCTATATAATGCCATTCATAATCGACTCCGTGGGAAGCGAAATAATCAGAAATATCTTTTCTGTTCTGATTTGTCCAGAATCCCCAGTCGAGAATGACATCTGCACCTGCTTTTGCGATTTCAGCCGCTTTTTTACGCAGATAAAGATTAACCTTTTCAGCGAATACGTTGTAAAACTCGCCTTGTTCATTGTTGATAAGGTCAAATGTAACCTCATCTGTTGAAAGAATAACGGCATTATATTTATCTTTAAGTTGTGCGGCGTAAAATGACTTTCCACTGCATATTTTACCGCAGATTAATATTACTTTTTTCATATTATTTTTTCTTTTTCGGTTTTCTTTCGGGTAAATCGGGATACATTTCGCAGACCATTTTCTGCAATTTTTCCCTGTCATCAAGAATTGTAACAGTCAGCATTGGTTTTGCACCCTCATATGGCGGCTCTGCAATACTGTCGGGCATATATTTTCGGCTTGCTTCGGTAATTTTCACCATAAAGCCGCCGCCGTATATTCCGCCGAAAATGCGTTCACGGTAATAGAATATATATCCGCCCATCATCGGTATATTGCGGATTTCCTCGAGCTCCGAGAGCTGTTCCATAACATAAGCCGCAAGTTCTTTAGGTGTTGACATTTTAATTCTCCTTTTATTTATCGCAATCCATAAATACTCGTGAGCCTGTAGCACCCATTTGTCCCTGATATTTTCCGTTATAGGGATTAATGGCAGGAGCGTCCATTTCCGCAAAAACAAGCTGTCCAACACGTCTGCCAGCCTTTAATTCAATGGCACATCTGTTGGCGTTGTAGAGTTCCAGAGTAATTTCGCCCTTAAATCCTGGGTCAACCCAACCTGCATTCTGAATGAATAATCCCATACGTCCGAGGGAGCTTCTGCCTTCAACGAAAGCGGTGAGATTATCGGGCAATTCAAAATATTCCATAGTTGTAGCAAGAACAAATTCTCCGGGCATAATCAAATATGTATCGGTGGTAATAGTTTTGTAGTTTATCTGACTTTCGAGTGTGATAATATTTGACGGTGTATCATCAACAACGCTGAAAGTATTGCCAAGTCGTATGTCAACGCTTGCAGGCTGAATCTGCTCCTTTGTCACAGGATTTATGACAAGGGATTTTTCATCGAGCATTTTTAAAATTGTTTTATCTGATAAAATCATTATTTCACGTCCTTTAAAGTAAGTTCCGCCATAGCCACATAATGAAGCACATTAAATTGCGGCGGAGCTTCATTTTCAAGCATTTGTCCGTGTTCTTCTTCCCATAGTTTAAGAGCTTCATCAGAAAGTGATGCGCCAACACCGCGGCAGGCTCTCATTCTGCCATGCCAGCTATCTCTTGTAAACGGAATATTTACATCGTATTCCTCTCTGTAGGTAACATCGAAAAATTCAAAATATTCATCGGGTACCCACATAGGCTTGCGAATTTAACCTGCACTATTCCAGCTTGGATTATATTTGAGTATAATATCCTCGCTTCGTGCGGCGATTTTATCCTCATAAGGAAGCCATGCCATATAAAGAATGAGGAATTTTCCACCGCTTTTCAGCACTTTCGCAAGCTTCGGAGCAAGTATCTTATGGTCTGGATACCATATGCATTGACATGCGGTTGCAACATCAAATGTGCTTTCGGGAAAGTCGATTTCCTCCGCAGGACAAGCAAAGAATTCAATATTTTTGTTTTCTGAATTTGCAAGTCCAATTGCCTGTTCAATCTGATTTGCAGAAATATCTGTGCCTGTCCATTCAGCGCCGAAACGATACATATTTCGTGGAAGTACACCTGTTCCTGTGCCTATATCAAGGACTTTCTGTCCTTTTACGCATAATCCACGGTCAGCGATTTTCTGATAGAAAATTTCGGGGTAAATATCTCTGTATTTAGCGTAATCCTGCGAAGTTTTGCCCCAGTCAAAAGGCTTTCCGCCGTCAATGTTGCTTAATTTCTGCATATTCTGCCTCCTTTAAAATAATGCTCCTAAAATTTTCCCGTCCTCGCCACGAATAAGCAGATACGGCGGCATTGAAGGAGTACCGAATTTTATTCCATCTTCTGTTACACCAGAGGGAGCGTTGGGATTTATATACCACACATCATACTCATCGTAATATTCAACAGTATATGCTGGTATATTTCTTTCATATTTCACAAGCTCGCCATCCAGTTCTATATATTCTGATTCAATTTCTTCTATGTATTCACTGCCGAGTCTTTCAATCCAGATGTTCCTTGCCTGTTCTATTAAATCATCTTTATCTGCAACAGAATGGGAATACTTATCAGGCAATGTCTTTGCCGTTTCAATGAGATATTCTACACGGTCTTTGTATTGGGAGGAAGGCGGAATTTCTCCAAACATTTCAATACAGACAGATTCAAGAATTTCCCTTTCAGTATCTCCGACAGCAGTTTCTGTAATTTCAACAGTTGTAGCAGTTGTTGTCTGCTGTGTTGTTGTTATAGTTTCATTTGCTGTTGCCACAGTTGTGGTTATAGTAAAGGTAGTTGTAGTTTGCTGTGTTGTAGTAGTTTCAGTTGCTGTTGTCGCAGTTGTTGTAACTGCTTCTGTGGACGATTCGGTCTGTACGTCTTTATTAGATTCTTTGCAGCCTGCCGCAGCAAATAAAAAGGTTGATAACAGCAATATTAAAAGTGTATATTTCATAATGCCTCCATAAAACACAAGGACGGACAGTATGTCCGTCCTGTTTGTACTTTTTAATTACTCGTAGAGTGGGAATTTCTCGCAGATAGCGTTTACGCCTGCACGGATTTCATCAGCCTTGTTTTCGAAATCAGTTGCACAGAGGTAAATGTATTCAGCAATCTTTTCCATTTCCTCAACGCCAAGACCTCTTGTAGTAACAGCAGGTGTACCGATTCTGATACCGCTTGTTACAAATGGCTTTTCAGGGTCGTTGTGGATAGCGTTCTTGTTTACTGTGATGTAAACTTCATCAAGTCTGTGCTCAAGTTCCTTACCTGTGATGTTGAATGGACGGAGGTCAACGAGCATAAGGTGGTTATCTGTACCGCCTGAAACGAGGTTGAAGCCTCTCTTGAGAAGTCCCTCAGCAAGAACCTTAGCATTTTCAACGATTCTTGTCTGGTATTCCTTGAACTCAGGCTTAAGAGCTTCACCGAAGCATACAGCCTTAGCAGCAATTGTGTGCATTAAAGGACCGCCCTGTGTTCCCGGGAAGATAGCAGAGTTAATCTTCTTAGCAAGATACTCATTGTTTGTGAGGATAAGACCGCCTCTTGGGCCACGGAGAGTCTTATGAGTTGTAGTTGTTACGATATCAGCGTAAGGAACAGGTGACTCGTGAACACCGGCAGCAACAAGACCAGCAATGTGAGCCATATCAACCATAAGTAATGCGCCTACAGAACGAGCAATTTCAGAAAGCTTCTTGAAGTCGATTGCTCTTGGATAAGCTGAAGCACCTGCAACGATAAGGCGTGGCTTGTGCTTAGCAGCAAGCTTGTAAACTGTATCATAGTTAATCATCTCTGTTTCATCGTCAAGACCGTATGAAACGAAGTTGAAGTATTTACCTGAAAGGTTTACAGGTGAACCGTGTGTAAGGTGACCGCCATCTGCAAGGCTCATACCGAGAACTGTATCACCTGGCTGGAGAACAGCGAAGTAAACAGCTGTGTTAGCCTGAGCGCCTGAGTGTGGCTGTACGTTAGCATACTTTGCACCGAAAAGCTTGCAAGCTCTGTCGATAGCAATAGCCTCAACCTCGTCAACGCACTGACAACCGCCGTAGTATCTCTTTCCAGGATAACCCTCAGCGTACTTGTTTGTAAGAACAGAGCCCATAGCAGCCATAACTTCAGGAGAAACGATGTTTTCACTTGCGATGAGTTCGAGATTTCTTTTCTGACGTGCGAGTTCTTTCTGCATAGCTCCGCCGACTTCAGGGTCGGACATTGAAACGAAGCCGATTGAATCCATTAAATTGTTATACATATAAAAATAACAGCTCCTTAAACATAATATGTAATAATTATACACCATTTTTTTTTATTTTTCAATAGCTTTCACGAAAAAAATTATGATATTTGCCTGAAAAAAGAATTAATTTTGTACAAAGTAATATAAAAAAATCATTGACATTTTAATGAAATTGTTGTATAATATATGTGTATAATTGAATTTTTCAATGAGAAACATAACAGAAAAGAGGCTGAAATTATGGCACTTGATAAAGTACTTATCGTTGATGATGATAAAAATATATGCGATCTTCTCCGTTTATACCTTGAAAAAGAGGGCTACGGCATTATTCTTTCTCATGATGGTGAAGAAGCACTTGCAAAATTCAATGCTCTTAAACCTGATTTAATTCTTCTTGATATAATGCTCCCAGGCATTGACGGCTGGCAGGTTTGCAGAGAGGTAAGAAAAAAATCAAATGTTCCGATTATTATGATTACCGCTAAGGGTGAAACTATAGATAAGGTTATCGGTCTTGAGCTTGGCGCAGACGATTACATAGTAAAGCCGTTTGATGCTAAAGAGGTTATTGCCCGTATTAATGCAATTACACGCAGAATCGGTGCTGTAAACGTTGAAAGCGAGGCAAAAGAAGTAAAATATGATAAGCTTTCGGTTAATATGACACGTTATGAGCTTAAGGTTGCAGGCAAGGTTATCGATACTCCTCCTAAGGAACTTGAGCTTCTGTTCTATCTTGCATCAAATGCAAACAGAGTATATACCCGTGACCAGCTTCTTGATGAAGTATGGGGATTTGAATATTACGGTGATTCAAGAACAATTGACGTTCATATTAAGAGGCTTCGTGAAAAGCTTGAAGGCGTTTCTGATAAATGGGCGCTTAAAACAATATGGGGCGTAGGCTACAAATTCGAAGTTGATGAAGAAGAATAGTCCTATATTTCCGTAATTTAAACGGTTATTCAGGGATAGAACGCAGTTCTGTCCCTGTTTTTATAGCTGCGTAAAGCAGATAGGAGCAGATTGAATGAAAAAAAATATATTCAGAAACTATTATTATATCTGCCTTTTGATAGTAATTGTCTGTGTAATTGCAATAAGTATGGTGCTTGTTGTTTTTTCTTCGGGAATGTACAGAGAGGAAAAATTCAAAGAAGTATCGGATATTGCCGATATTTATGTCAAGGAAATTCAGGCGGAATATGAAAAAAGCGGAAAGCTTGTAAATGATGAAACAAAAAGGCTGAGTTCTACGTTCAACAGCAGTAATGACATTACACTGCTTATATATAACGAATACGGACAGTGCGTTCTTTTTGACGATGAAAAGTATATAAGCTCGGTATTGACAAATGATCAGCGTGATAAGCTCGGAACAGGTGAGTACCTTGAATTCAACAGTGATAAAATCTCAGCTGATAAGCCGACTATATGCTATGGAAGCAGATTTTTTGTCAGCACATCTGATTCTGAGGAAATAGAGCAGTTTTATCTTATGGCATACGGCTCTGTTGAGCAGATAGATAATTTTGTGCTTATGCTTTTCCTTATAAGTGCTACGGTAATACTTATTGTATTTATTATTGCAGGATTAATTCTTTCACGCTGTACAAGAAGAATGACAAAGCAGATAAATAACATAGCGAGAATTACTGAAAAATACGCAAAGGGAGATTTTTCGGAAGAAATAAAGGTTACAGGCTCAAAGGATATGCGTAAATTTGCATCAACACTCAATAAAATGGCTGATTTTATGAAATCGAGTGATGAAGTAAGCAAGAGCTTTATTGCGAATGTTTCGCATGAGCTGAGAACTCCGATGACAACAATAGGCGGTTTTGTTGACGGAATACTTGACGGAACTATTCCGAAAGCAAAGCAGGGGCAGTATCTTATACTTGTTTCACAGGAAATCAAAAGACTCCGCATCCTTGTAAGCTCAATGCTCAATATGACACGCTTTGAGTCGGGAACACTTAAACCTAACTTTACTGAAATTAATCTTACTGATACGGTTATTTCAACCGTTCTGATGTTTGAAAAGAAAATAGAAGATAAACAGCTTGAAATTGAAGGACTTGATTCCGACAGACTTATGGCTGTTGCAGACAAAGACCTTATTCAGCAGGTTTTCTATAATCTTATAGAGAACGCAATTAAGTTTGTTAATGAACGTGGAGTTATTACATTTTCATTCAATGAAGCAGATAAATTCTGTTACGTCAGCATCAAGAATACAGGTGAGGGACTTGAAAATGACGAACTGTCACAGGTTTTTGACCGATTCTATAAGACTGATTCATCAAGAGGCAAGGATACAACAGGTTTAGGTCTTGGACTTTCAATATCTCGTAAAATAATTCATCTTCATAACGGACATATAATAGTAAAAAGCGTTAAGGGTGAATATACCGAATTTATTATAAAAATTCCTGTAAAGCAGTAATAGGAAAGGAAATTTTATGGACGATAAGGATAGTTTATTTACTATAAGTCACAATAATGATAACAATAATGTTTCTGATACAGAAAGAGCAGAAACGAAAATGGCTGAAATCACAGAAAACAATTCAGCTGATGAAATCGTAAATCAGAATGAAACTCAGAAAGCTCCTGTATATGATGATTTTATGTATGAGCCGATTGGCTTTGAGAGCAGGACTTTTCCGAATATGGAATACACCTATCTTGATGACAGCGAAACGCTGGAAAAAAAGCGTTCAAGAAATCAGAAGCTTATAATTCTGTTTCTTGTTTTGATTTTTGCTGCGATTGTTATTCTTACTGTTGTATGTGCGATT
The DNA here is from genome assembly GCA_017523285.1 of Ruminococcus sp. Taxonomy (GTDB): domain Bacteria; phylum Bacillota; class Clostridia; order Oscillospirales; family Ruminococcaceae; genus Ruminococcus. Next base: position 11,578 of record JAFWWU010000050.1, on the reverse strand, counting down.
ATTGATATAACAAGAAGTACCGATTATTTTGATAACTATACAAGATCAGACAGAGTTGTGATTTATCGTGAGAACAAACCCGATGATGAAGATGACGCACTCGAAAAAGACGATTCAGGAAGATATACAACTGAGGGCGTTGCTGCTCTGGTAAGACCATCAATAATTGAAATATACACATATTCAGATAGTTCAAGGAAGGACAGAGTTGGTACAGGTTCAGGAATTATTCTTTCTGATGACGGATATATCGCAACAAATGCCCATGTATTGAAATCAGACGGATATCATATTGTAAAAACAAGTGATGAAAAGGAATATGAAGCTGAAATCATCGGCAGAGATGCAAAAACTGATATTGCCGTAATTAAAATCGAAGCTGACGGACTCTCAGAAGCTACATTCGGCGATTCTGATGAAATCCGTGTAGGCGAGCAGGTTATGGCAATCGGCAATCCTGCAGGTCTTTCAGGAACAGTTACAAATGGCATTGTATCTGCTGTAAATCGTAAAATCAGAGGCGATTCAACAGGCTTTGAAATGAATTGCATACAGACAAACGCCGATATAAGCCCCGGAAACTCGGGCGGTGCGCTTGTTAATATGTATGGTCAGGTTGTAGGAATCACATCTTCAAAATATGTAAGCTCAAGTTATGAGGGACTCGGTTTTGCAATTACAATAAACGAGGCTCTTCCGATTATTGAAGAGCTTATTGATAACGGCTTTATTTCGGGAAGATTCAGAGTGGGAATAACCTTTATTTCAACCGATACCGAAAGTGCAAGGATAGGTGTAGAAGAAGAAATCGGCTTTGAACTGCCCGAGGATTTTGGCGGTCTTTATATTATGGAGATAGCCGAGGATTCAAAAATTGCTGAAACAGAGCTTAAAGCGGGCGATTTTATTACTGAAATTGACGGAGTTGCCGTAGAAAATCATACTCAGCTCTATAATATGCTTAAACAATATGAAATCGGTGAAAAAATTCCTGCAACTTGCGTTCATTTTGATGAAGAGCACAATCCGATTGAATATGAAATTGAATTTGAAGTAATGGAAGATACTTCGGGAGATTATTGATATAAGCTTTCGGGATATTTTGTATTTACTCCGAAAACTCCTCCTATTGCGCCGCATAAGGCTGATAAGAGGAGTTTTTTTATGCTCAGACAGGAGAAAAATCCGAAGCAGAAGCTTCCTGCTGTAAGCATAATTACATAGATTACAAAGCCACAAAGTGCACCTTCTAAAAGACCTCTTTTTCTTCTGTATTTTCCGCATAAGAAGCCTGAAAACAAAGTGCCTGTACCGAGCGCAATGCCTGCAAATGCAGATAAATCGGAATAATCATCGGTGAGAATGCAGACAACACCCGAAAATATCAGAATAAGCCCCAAAACAGCGAGTATTCCGATAAAGCCGGCGGTAAGAAGAAAATATTTTTTCCATAATTTATATTTAAGCATAAAAAACCTCCGCATATTAACTTGTAAATAATATGCGGAGGTTATATTTTTAAGAACGTTATTCTTCTGTAACGTCGTCTTTTTTCTTTGATTTCTTTTCAGGCTTTGCAGAGTCCTTTTCAGCAGCTTTTCTTTCATTAGCTGTAGTGTTTTCTGAAATTGCCCAGAGCTTTATGCGGAGCTTATTGCGTTCGCCGCCTGTTTCGATAACAACGTTATCATCGCCCTTACGGACAACCATACCAACAATACCGCCGATAGTAACAACTTCGTCACCAACCTGGATATTATCCTGCATTGACTTTGTTTCTTTTTCCTTCTTTTTCTGTGGTCTTATCATAACAAAATACATAAAAAGAATGATAATACCGAATGAAAGAAGCATACCTCCAAGACCTGTACCGCCTGCAGCAGCTGAATTGTTTGCTTCTGCGGCAAAAGCAGTGATTGTTGATAAGCTGAAGAGTGTTGCTGTTGTGCAAGCTGAAAGAGCGAGCTTTACTAATGTTTTGAATTTCATTTAATGACCTCCGTTTATATATAAGACTTATTTTGTCTTAATGTATGCGTCTATTGATTTTGCGGCTGTTTTTCCCGAACCCATAGCGAGAATTACAGTTGCGGCACCTGTAACAGCGTCGCCGCCTGCATATACACCCTCACGGGAGGTAAGTGCGTCTTCATTTACGATAAGACAGCCACGTTTATTAGCATCAAGACCTGCTGTTGTAGTTCTGATAAGTGGATTAGGTGAAGTTCCGATTGCCATAATTACTGTATCAACCTCAAGCTCGTAATTTGAGCCGTTTATAGCAACAGGACTTCTTCTTCCGCTTTCATCAGGAGCACCGAGCTCCATTTTTACACATTCCATAGCCTTTACTCTGCCGTTTTCATCGCCGATAATTCTAACTGGATTGTTAAGAGTAAGGAATTCGATTCCTTCTTCCTTTGCGTGATGAACTTCTTCAAGTCGTGCAGGCATTTCGGCCTCAGAACGTCTGTAAACGATATAAACTTTTTCAGCGCCCATTCGTTTTGCACTTCTTGCGGCGTCCATAGCAACATTTCCGCCGCCAACGACAGCAACAGCTTTTGATTTGATAACAGGAGTATCGTATTCATCAAGATAACCTTTCATAAGGTTAATTCTTGTAAGATATTCATTTGCAGAGCATACGCCCACAAGAGCCTCGCCCTCAATTCCCATAAAGCTTGGCAGACCTGCGCCTGAGCCTATGAATACAGCTTCATATCCCATTTCTATAAGCTCATCAACAGAAAGAACCTTGCCGATTACCATATTAGTCATAATTTCAACTCCGATAGATTTCAGGGAGTCGATTTCTTTCTGAACAACAGCTTTCGGTAAGCGGAATTCAGGAATTCCGTACATAAGAACACCGCCTGCGGTGTGGAATGCCTCAAAAATTGTAACTTTATATCCAAGTCTTGCAAGATCGCCTGCACAGGTAAGACCTGACGGTCCACCGCCTACGACTGCAACCTTATGACCGTTGAATTCAGGAATTTCAGGAGCTTTCGGAGTCTTAGCAAGCATATAATCAGCGGCAAAGCGTTCAAGTCTGCCGATAGCGACTGATTCGCCTTTGATTCCTCTTACGCATTTACCCTCGCACTGATTTTCCTGAGGACAGACTCTTCCGCATACAGCAGGGAGTCCGTTTGTTGTTTTTATGATATCATAAGCCGCTTCAAAGTTTCCGTTTGCAATCTGCTCTATAAATTCGGGAATTCTCACTCCCACAGGGCAGCCGCTTACGCAAGGCTTATTCTTGCAGTTAAGACATCTCAGAGCTTCTTCAACAGCCATTTCTTCGGTATATCCGAGTGAAACTTCCTTGAAGTTTGAAGCTCTGACAATCGGTTCCTGTTCAGGCATAGGAACCTTATTCAAAGACATATTAGGCATATATACTATATCGCTGAAATCAGCGGTAATCCTCCTTAAAAAGAATTTATTAATGAAATGGGTTAAATCCCTTTAAGCATACGGCATTCATGTTCGTGTCTGTGATATGTTGAGTTTCGTGACATAAGCTCATCGAAGTCAACGAGATGACCGTCAAAATCAGGACCTTCAACACAGGCATATCTTATTTTTCCGTCAACAGTAACACGACATCCGCCGCACATTCCTGTGCCGTCAATCATAATAGGATTAAGTGAAACAATAGTTTTTATATTAAATTCTTTAGTAACATCGCAAACAAATTTCATCATCGGAGTAGGACCGATGGCAATAACAACATCGTAATCAGCTCCGTTTTCGATACGTTCACGCAAAGCATTTGTTACGAAACCTTTCTGACCATAGCTTCCGTCATCTGTACAGATGATAAGCTCGTTGCAACAGGCTTTGAATTCATTTTCAAGAATAACAATATCCTTGTTTCTGAAACCTGCGATAACATCAACGTGAATGTTACTGTTAAAAAGCTGTTTAGCCTGCGGATAAGCAATTGCACATCCGACACCGCCGCCGATAACACATGCCTTTTTTACATTTTCTGGAATATGAGTAGGAATACCAAGCGGACCTACAACATCAAGAATATAATCGTCTTCATTCATCTCAGCAAGCTTTGCTGTTGAATATCCTGCAATCTGAAAAATAATGGTAATAGTGCCTGCTTCACGATTATAATCAGCAATTGTAAGCGGAACACGCTCGCCCTTTTCGTCTGTTCTGAAGATAATGAACTGACCTGCGAGAGCCTTTTTAGCTATAAAAGGAGCTTCGATATCCATACGGATAACTGACTGATTAAGTGCATCCTTTTTTAAGATTCTGAACATTAACGTTCCCCCTTAACGAATAAAATGAAGCATATATGCGATAGATTTTTACAATCGCACATAAAAACACCAATTTATTATAACATAAAAAAAGTGGTTTTGCAATAGAAATTCGAAAAAACATAAAAAAGGCGGTGAATTACCGCCTTTAATAGTTATGGATTATATACCGCCTCTGAAGAAGAAGCAATTCTGAATAATAAGAGCACATCCTCCGATAAAATCAGTTTTATCGTTTATAGTGCTGAGTGTAAGTCTTTCAGCGATTTCTTCGCCTGTGATTTTGGCAACACCTTTTTTGATATATTCAAACTGCTTATCTGTAAATTTAAGATTATGGAGAATGATTCTCTGTGCAAAGAAGCTGTATGCAAGATTGTTTACCAATACTGCAAATTTCTCGATAATTCCGTTTACAAGATTTATAACAGGCTCTTCGCCTCTCATTACAGAAAGTGAAATCTTATCAATATCAATCTTTGACTTATCGCCGTCTGTTGCTTCGAAAAGAACAGGAGTATTTTCCTTTGAATAAATCTGTGCAAGACTTGTTCTTATAGATGCGAGTGAAAGCTCAGCCTTTACAGAGCCGTCAGGATATCCTTCATAAGAACGTCCACCGGGATTTACGATATGCTTTTCAAGCATATATGTATATGAATGATAATCACTTGAAAGCTCGTTTTTATTAAGAACAGCCATATTTGTCTGATTTCCGAAATGGAGGAATACCTGATTCATCTGGTGGCTGTTTACAATTCTTGCGTCAGTACAAGCAAGAGCCCATAAACCGATAGCGTTTGCGCACTGAACTTCAAGGTCAACACCGCTTGAAATTTTGTCTATAAAGCTTGAAAAATCAAGAACGCCATCTTTATAGAAAATTTTGAGTCTGCCCCACATAAGAGGTACAATGCCGATACCAAGACCAAGAACATTGCTCTTGTTAAGACAGCTGTTTTCCATCATTTCATTGCTCTGCTTGATAATATAGCTGATAATATCCTTGCTTGATGTCTTGTCATCAATGGCCATACTTGCTTTATCAAGAACCATACCGCTGAGTGTAGTAAGACCTACACTTATCTGATTTTCATCAATAGTTGCACCAAGAGCAAACTTATAATTTACATTTATATCGATAAGGATTTTTCTTCTGCCCTTCTGAAGCTTTTCAGCACATACAGGAGCTTCGCCAAGTTCTACGAGAACGCCCTCTTCAATCATCTCGTTAGTAATGATTGTAACGGCTGCTCTTGTAATTTCAAGTGCGCTTGCAACGTCAACTCTTGAAATAGGACCTGATTCTCTTATTACTCTGAGTATCTGCATTCTGTTTCTGCGTTTCAAATCAAGTTTGCTTATTCCGCATTTTTCCATAAATATAACCTCTTAATTCTTTTTGACTAATGTTTACAATGAGGAAAATAGTTGAAAATGATATTATATAAAAATAATAAAATGTAAACACTTAATAAAACAATAATAGTACATAAAAATTATAGCATAAATTTAATAAATTTTAAATAGAAAAAAATAAGTTTGTGAAATAATTCAAAAAATTAAATGAAATTACACACAAGATTATCAAACTTCACAATGAATGGAAGTGCGATTACAGATAATATAGTGGTCGCAGCAAATATTTCAGATGCATAAAGGCTGTTTTTATTGTATTTTATGCATTGAAGTGTACACATTGCCGCAGATGGTGCTGATGCCGCAATAATTACAGTAAGCCTTACACATTCGTTTATATTGAAAAAAGCAAAGATAACTGTTACAATTACTGGTATCAGAATAAGCTTCAAAAGGCATATATAGTATATTCTTACCTTTTTAATAAGTGCAATTACATTTGTATCAGCAATTGTAACTCCTGAAACAATCATTGCAAGCGGAGTATTCAGTGAAGCTATAAAATCAAGAGCTTTTGTCGGATTTTCAGGTATTCTGATTTGGAAAAAGAACATTATAATTCCGAGTGCAATTGAAATTATAACAGGGGAGTAGAATATTTTTGCTATGTTTTTAAGCTGTTTTTCTCCTGAAATCAGAATTACTCCATGAGTCCATACAAAAAGATTGAATGTTGTGATAAATGCGGTAAGATAGAATACTCCCTCGAAACCGAAAATAGCGTCAACAAGAGGAATACCCATAAAACCGCAGTTTGAATAGATTGCGGAAAAGCGTTCAATGCTTGTTTCTCTGTTTTCTTTTGCAGGAATAAGAATATATGCCGCTGTGATAAATACAGCATACGAAAGAACTGAAAGTGCAAAGGAAATCAGCAGATTTTTCACAAGATAAGGCTTGTAATCAGTCTGATAAGCCATAAGAATAACTATCGGATTTACAACGTTAAGCACAAGCTTTGAAAGGTCTTTGTTTCCTGTTTCCGATATGATGTTTGTTTTTTTGCATATAATGCCTGTAACAATCAGAATAAGCATTATAATCGTCTGATTAAGAATAGTTTGTGCGCTGTCCAACGCTTTTTCACCTCAGATTCAGATTGTAAGCTGTAAAACCAGCCATAAAAGTACAGATGCGATGTAAATTACAGTAATAGCCGCATTTCTCAGGATAATTACTGTTTTATCAGCAATAACAAGTAATTTTTCATTGTAATTTATTCTTTTTCCGAATATAAGAAGCAGAATGAATAAGATTACTCCAAGTATTGAAACAACAACTCCTGCCTTCCAGCCGACAGGGTAGAATACAAGCTCAAGTGTACTGTCTTTTTTCATTTTTACAGCCATAAACGAGCCGAGAGCTTTTTCGATATCGCATTTTTCACCGTCAAGACGTGCTGTATATCCATCGCTGTAATTAAACGGAATATAAACCCAGCCGTCCTTATCGGATTTTACCGTGATTTTATTCTTATCAAGTGAAAGCTTTGCTGTATCGGCATTTACTACTGCGTTTGAAATACTGTTTATGTCGATTGAGAAAAGTCCGAATGAATTAAGTTCAAGCTCATATTCCTCATAGTCGCTTTTGTCAATATCAATTCGTACATTTACATATTGATTCTGAAATGTTCCGAGGTCAAGTATGCCATTTTCCTTCTGGTTAGGATAATTCCTTTCAATAACCTTGTTTCCTACATAAACAGTACCGAATGAATAATAAGGCTCTGAAAGACTTGTAGAGTAATTGCTGAAAATATCAAAATAAAGCTCTGTTTTATTCTTTACAAAAAAGTTGTATCTGATACTTGCAGGCTTTGAGGTATCCTCGATTTTTATTTTGTATATGCCGTTATCGTTTATAAGGCTTACATTTTCGCATTGATACGGAGTATGCTCACGAATTGCGTCAGAAACTCCGAAAAGCTTATCAGCAATCAGTTTATTTGTCTGCATACGGTGAGTTTTATCGTAGTTTTTAAATTCATCCGGTGCTGTATCTGTTATAACTATACCGTCAGGCATCTGAGTATTTCTGTATATTTTAAGGCTGTTTGTTCTTTCCTCAAAATCGTATGTCGTATTTGAAAGGAAATTCGGAGTGACAATATACTTATTCATCACAAGTGCATCGCTTATTAAAGTTCCTCCGTTTGTTGCACTGTCAAGCCAGTATGAAGAATATCCGAGCCTTTTGGCATTATAGAAGAAATCTCCGTTATTGAGCGAGGTATAATGTCCGAGTGAAGAAAAACCAAGCCCTTCAAGCATATTTGAGCATACAAGATTTTTTGTCGTTTCAACTCTGAAAAACTCATTATCATCTATTTTTTCAGCTATTTCTACTGTTGAGTCGTAACGTGAGGTATTACTGCTGAGATTTCCCATATAGTATTTTGTACTTAAAAATGATTCCGCAACAAAAAGAAGTGCAAGAAATACTGAAACAGCTTTTGAATTTATATACCCCTTGCTTCTGAAAAGAATAATGAAAAAATAGCTGATAACAAAGAAAACTGCAACGAATGATATGAATAGAGCGTCTGAATTGCTTGCCCAGAGTGTAGAAACGTAAGAATTAATCTTATCTGCCTTGAAAATCAGAGTGTAAATTACAACGATATAAACCGCAATACAGCTTATAACTGTAATGAATACTGCTTTTTTTCTTGTTATGATTTTTGCTTTTTTTCTCGGTGCGGCAAGAACTGCTGCACATACCGAAAGCCCGAGGAAAATAACGATATATCCGTAACGAAGCGGATATGCCTGATAGCTTCCCGTATGCCACAGATTATTTATAGGCTCAATAAATACTGCAATAAGCATTAAGAAATAGATCAGGGATAAGCTTCTGTTAAGGCCGAAAGAGAAATACTTTCTCTTTACAAATACAAGAACTACACCTGCAAAAATAGCCGATGTACAGAATAAAAGTGAAAATTTATCGCTGTTATTATTAAAAAATGCGCTGTATGCAAATGAGGAAAGCGTTGATTCGCCTCTGCCAGATGATGTGAATTGCAGAATTGACGGAATCCATATAACTGCTGAAATAAGTGCCGCAATTGCCGAGCCGATAATAAAGCTCATACAAGCTTTGGGGCGGTTGTTTTTTCGGCAGGTTGAAAGTATTATTCCATAGCCTATGACAATAAATATTACATTCATAAAGCTAAGGTAATAATTGAATACCATTGAAAGCGTAAGGGCTATAATATACAAATCATTTTTTGATGTATATGCCATTCTGTAAAGCGATAGAAGCAGAATAGGGAACAGATACATCATATCAAGCCACATATTATTCTGATAATACATCATTCCATAGCCGCTGAATGCGTACATAAGGCTCAGAATAATATTGTGTGACGGTGTAAGAGTGCCGAAAACATATCTGAAAAACACAGATGCCGTAAAAGCACATACAGCAAGCTTCAGAACTGTCAATACATTCGTGAAAAGAGCCATATCAGCAGCATCAACAACAAGTGTAAGCAATGTAAAAGGCGATGAAATGAAGAAGAAGAAAACACCCCATAAATTCATTCCGCCTGCACCCTTTCCAAGCAGGAATGAGCCGTCTGTTTCGACTATATTTTTAAATTCAAGTAAAAGAGGTAAATGCTGTTGTTCAAGGTCGCACCATACAAGTGATTTTTCTCCGAAAGGATAAAGCTTAAATATTGAGAAAAATAAAGAAAAAACAATACAAGTAAGCAGAAATGCTATAAAAGGAGGAGCAATAAAGCTCAATTGGCTTTTTATATTTATACTTTTCATATTAATCCTTTATATAAATTGATATTTATTCATTAAGTTAAGGCAATACCATGCAGCAAAAGTATTGCGCATAGTATTGCCTATGAATTTTATCTGTGACGTCCGCCGCCGCCATGACTGCCGCCGCCGCTTCTTCCGCCGGCACCGCCGCTGCTGCTCTGAATTCTTGTTTTTCTTGTATATTCACGAATAAATGTATCGGTTCTTACATTAAACATTGTATTATCCTTTTCAACATAGGATGATGACGAGAATGATTTTCTGAATTTATATGATGATTTGATTGAAAGAATTGAAATCAAAGCTACAATTGCTGTAACGAGTAAGCCGATAGGTGCATACTTGATAATTGCATAAAATGGCTTTGTTCTGGATATTATAACATCTTCATTTTTTATATAAATATACTTATCGTCAAATTTATCATAATGATAATAGAATTTTTTTGGACCTTTTTCGTTGATACTTTCAAGGCTGTTACAGAGTTCAGTAATTCCTGCGGATATGTCATCGGCTTCAATAGTTTCTCCGGAACTTGGCAGATGAACAAATACCTTATCAAATATATCATCAATTCTGTTATCAAATCCGTCGTTTTCATAATCGGTATATACAAGCATTGCACGTCCGCTTGTTGAAATATAATCGTAAGCCTCATAGCGACCTGATAAATCCATATAATAAATAAGACCGTCTGTATTCTCGCCAAACATATCTTCATAGAATAAATCAGCAAATTCTTCTATACTGGCATCGCTGTAGATGTTTGTTCCAAGAACAACGCATACATACATATTGATTTCTTCTGCTGTATCTCTTACAAGCTCATTAAGCTCATCAAATTCTTCTTCATCAAAAAGACCAATCTGTGATATAATACCGCAGTTGTCAAATTCTGATGTTTCTGTAATATCGTCAATGTGCTTTACAGTTTTTTTTGCAGAAGCAGAAGCTGAAACAGGAAGCACAAATACAGAGCATAAAACTGCTGTAAAAATAAGCGAAATTGATTTTTTTATTATATTTTTCATAGCCGCCTCCTAAAAGAAAAAATATCCGCCGAGCATGGTAAGGAGACCAATTCCCGTTCCCAATGCAAGACTGAAAAGCGTCATTTTTTTCTTGTCAAGCGGAGGAGTGCCAGCGATTTTTCCTGTCTGACCATTCAAAGCAAAAGAATAAATCTTTTCCTTATATTTATATGTCATAAACCATACAGGCAGGAGCATATACTGCCAGTTTGTTTTTCTTATGATATAATCCTGCTGACTTGGTATAACAGACGAATACCCCTTAAGGCTCTGATTGATAATTTTCTTTGAAGCATCATTTGCTCTTGACCTTATTCTCGGGAACATATCCTGTTTCTGAATATCATATTTATCAGCAAAAAAACCGCTTAAATATGACATTGAGAAATCTTTTGCGTCATCATAGTTGAATGGCTCAATAGCTTCCATAAGGTCATCTTCAATTTTGCTTGAACCATCTGCGGGAAGTCCTTCAACGGAAATATCAGCCTGACGTACTACGTCGTATTCCTTAGTTTCGGTATATCTGTAATTACCTGATGACCATGAACGTACCTTTTTAGCAAGACCTCTGTATGTAGCGTCAATTTTACAATCGGCAATCCAGAAAGGAACGTAAAGTCCTGTCATTTTTTCAAGCTGTTCTTCAGTTTTGAAATCCTTAGGACAGAACCAGCGTTTAGCGTACCAATTCTTGAATTTATCAAGAGCCATATCTCTTGAAAGAGAAAATCCGATAACCTTATTCGGACGATAATCACCCGAAAGTCTGCCTGTAAGAATAACAGGCTGGTGGCAGTAATAACAGAATAATGCCGCATTTTCATTTTCACAGATAACCTCGGCACCACAGCTCTGACAGCGGTAAACGCTTGTGCCGTCAGCAAATTCATTCTGTTGTTCAATGATGTTCTGAGAAAGATTAATCTGCTCATTTTCAGTAAAAATCTTTTTTATATCAGCTTCTGTAAACTGACTGTCGCAGTATTCACAAGTAAAACCTTGAGTTTCAGGATTGAATTTAAGTTCAGCATTACAATTAGGACATTTATAT
>JAFWWU010000049.1 GCA_017523285.1 Ruminococcus sp. | reverse complement strand
GTGAATACTTCTTCGGCATCCCCAAGGGTAACAAAATTGAAGTTTACCTGCTGACTTCGGCAGAGGATCTGTATGAATACCTCGCTGAGGAAAGTGAGGGGTTCAGGTTGATTGCAAAAAAAGACACCCAGACCAACTGAGGTCGGGGGTTCAGAAGTCGTTACCGTTGAGAAAAAAATAAGCTCTCCAAGCAATGAAATGCTTGAAAAACCTCGTAGAATCGTCGCTTTTCAATGTCATCTATTTTGAGCAAGACTGACAGCAAACCTCCGATGTGAAAGCGTCGGAGGTTTTCGTTTTATAGAGAATTGAGAGCAGATTTGGAGAGAAATTTCCGAATTCTGCTCTTTTTTATTGCGAAAATCTTTCACAAAGTTTCTGGCGGTTTCTTGTTCGTTATGCCGAATTGATTGGGAGTAAATTCTCGATTGGTTCGGCATTTTTTCTCATATATATAAGAAAACTCCCCCCTATTAATACTATTATTTAAATGCTTAATTTCATTATTATTAAAACTTTTATACTAAAGTTGTAAAAATACATACTATTTCTATTGAAATATTCATTTTTATGTATTATAATTATTAGAAACATACATTAAAGCAATATATAAAGGAGATAAAGCAAAAATATGGGCTATAACAAATCGTTATACAAACAATTATCAGGCATTGTTGCTCCTATTGCCTTTCAATATCTTATGTCATCGCTTGTTACTGCAAGTGATGCATTTATGCTTGGATTTCTCGATCAGGACTCACTGTCTGCTTCTTCTCTCGCAGGACAGATTGCATTTATATTCAGTTTGTTCTATGGAGCTTTTGTATTCGGACTTACCGTCCTTGCGGCTCAGTATTGGGGTAAAGGAGATAAAAAAACAGCTGAAGAAGTACTGGCAATTACTATGCGTTATTCGCTGCTTGTAGGACTTATTTTCACTCTCACAACAGCTCTTCTCCCAAAACAGATTATGATGATTTTCACCTCAGACAGTATGCTTATAGAATCAGGTGCAAAATATCTTAGAATGGTATCTCTCTCCTATCTTCTGACAGGTTTTACACAGGCTTACTTTGGAATGATGAAGGTATGCAGCAGAGCAAAGCTAAGCTCTGTTATCGGTTCGCTCTCTGTTGTCATCAATATTATCCTTAATGCTCTTCTGATATTCGGAATAGGATTTTTCCCGAAAATGAACATAGAAGGTGCGGCTCTTGCAACTGTTCTTGCAAGAATTTTTGAAGCAATTATGGTTATAATTGCAGTTTTACAGAAGCTTTGTCCTTCATTGAATTTAAAGCTTATGCTAAAATCAGATAACAAAGAACTTCATAAGGATTACTGGAAATATACTGTTCCACTTTTAATAAATCAAATTGGCTGGGGCGGGGGTGTAACAATGTATTCTGTAATTATGGGGCATCTTGGCTCTGACGCAGTAGCGGCAAACTCTATTGCAAGCATTGTACGCAGTATGATTGCAAGCTTATGCTGGGGTATAGCCTCAGGTGTGGGAATTATTATCGGAGGTATGCTCGGACGTAATGAGCTTTCGGAAGCCAAAAAAACAGGCGGCAGTTTTGTACGTTTATCAATATGGATTGGTACTGCATCAGGCGTTGTAATACTTGCAGTTACTCCGCTTGTACTTCATTTTATACATCTTGCACCGCAGGCACAGCATTATCTGAAATATATGATGCTGATGGCGGCATATTATATCATCGGCAATTCACTTAATTCTACGATTATTTCAGGTATTTTCCCATCAGGTGGAGATACAAGATTCGGAATGTGCTGTGATGTAATAACTCTTTGGGTTGTAGTTGTGCCTATGGGAATGATAGGTGCTTTTGTTCTTGATTTGCCTGTACTGGCAGTTGCATTTATTCTTACACTGGATGAATTTGTAAAAATTCCTGCCGTTTATAAGCATTATATGAAATACAAATGGGTGAAAAACATAACCAAAGAGCAGATATAACGAACTATTCCTTTACTTCTTATTGCAATAAAAATCAGTAAATCCATCAAAAACAAAATAACAGGTTATTACAAAGAAGCATAAACTGATTTTTTTCAGTTTACGCTTCTTTTTAGCTCGTACATTTTATTCATATTTAACTATTGAATATTGTTCTTTTTTGTGATATAATAACAATAATAGCATAATAAATCGCATAATAGTATACATATTTCAGAAAGGACGGCTTCTATGGAACATAAAAGTATAAAAAAGCTTTCATTAACTGTAAATACAGTTATACTGATAATGGTTTTCGGACTTATGTTTTTCTTCCATTTATGCAATGTAACATTTCTTGTTTATTTCAGTATCCCCACTTCAATGATATATGTTATTGGTTATTGCCTCATTCATAAAAATAAACTCAATATATATGTATGGCTTGTTTTCTTCTGGCTAACTTTTTATATGGGAGTTACCACTATCTGTCTTGGCTACGATTACGGATTTCATCTTTACTGCTTTTCAATGATACCAACTATGTTCGTTGCGGAATATATGTCTTACAAGCTGAAAAAGCGAAGCCTGTGGGCATTTAATGTAAGTATACTGATAGCGTTTTTCTATCTTATATGTACGGGATATGTTGCAAGCTTCGGTCCTGTATATGAAGTCAATTCAAAAACTGCTTCGGCTTTCTTCTGGATATTCAATGCCATGACAGTATTCGGATTTCTTATTTTCTACAGCAAATATCTTATCTATTCAATAATAAAATCTGAAGAAAAGCTCTCGGAAATCGCACATTCAGATAGACTTACACAGCTCTATAACAGACATTACATGCTTCAACAACTTGAAGCAGTATGCGAAATGGACAAGGACTGCTTTCTCGCTATGGCAGATATTGATTTTTTCAAGAAAATCAACGATACCTATGGTCATAACGCAGGAGATGAAGTGCTGAAAAACGTTTCATCGATTATAAAAAGCGAATGCTCCGAGTGCATCATAGCAAGATGGGGCGGAGAAGAATTCCTCATTTTTTCAGCCTCTGAGCTTTCAAACGGAAAGGAAATGCTTGAAAACCTCAGAAAAAAGATTGAAGAAACTATCATTGAATTCGATAATCACTCTATTCATACGACTGTTACCATAGGTATGGCTATTAAAAAATCAGGTCAGACAGTCGAACTATGGATACAGGAAGCCGACAATAAGCTGTATACAGGCAAGAATAACGGCAGAAACAGAGTTATTGAATAATATTACATATTCAGATAACAATAAGTATTCATTTTTATCCACCAAAAAATCAAAATTTTTCTTGCATGATTGAAAAAAATAGTGTATAATGTATATATAATAAATTTTTTATTATCGGGGAAAATAATTTAACAATCAGGAGGATTAAAATGAAGAAATTTTTTTCAAAGGCTATGGCTGCGGCACTATGCTTTTCAGCTATAAGCTCGGCTCTTCCTACTGTAAGTGCGGCAGAAAGCGATTATATTCTGCACAGCACATTTGAATCGGGGGAAGAAAGCTGGACGCCAAGAGGTTCGGCTACTGTTGCACAGTCATCAAAAATCGCATGTGCAGGTACAAATTCACTTTATGTTTCGGGCAGAACAGACTCATGGAACGGCTGTACATTTGCTCTTGGCTCATCATTTAAAGCAGGTAGCGAATACAGCTTCAGCGCAAATGTTGCATATACTTCGGGAAGTGATACGGATATTTTCCACCTCACCCTCCAGTATAATGACGCTTCAGGCGAAACACAATATGATAAAATCGCAACAGCAACTGCAGCAAAAAATCAGTGGACACAGCTTGCAAACACAAGCTATACTATCCCTGCGGATGCCACAGATATGCAGCTTTATATCGAAACAGACACTTCAACAACAAGCTTCTATGCAGATGAAATAATCGCAGCAGCAGGCGGAACAATTATCGAAGCTCCCGACGCTCCGGAAATTCCGATTACAACAAGACCGGGTGAATTTTTTGCAGGTGATGTAAATCTTGATACTAAGGTAGATATATATGATTTAGTTCCTGCAAGAAGCGGTGTAATCTCAGGAGCATTCAGCAGCGAAACAGCCGCATACGCAGCTGACGTAAATGCTGATACATTCAATGACATTTCTGACCTTGCACTTCTCAGTCAGTATATTATCGGACGTGATGTAGAGCTTAAAAAGCCTGAGGTTTCTTCATCTGGCGAAATGCGTACAATTTCCGTTTATACTGCTGAAGTAGAACCAAATGTTATAGAATTTGATACAAACGATTCCAGACAGGAAAAAGCAGGCGTTCAGTACGGCACAATAGTTTCAAAGAGCTATTACTCCGACTTCTGCAAGCGTGAAAAGAAATACAATGTTCTTCTCCCTGCAGGCTATTCAGAAGATAAGAAATACCCTGTAATGTATGTAATGCACGGCTACTATGAAAATCAGGACAGAATGATTATCAAGGGCAACGGCACAATGTATACCCGTCAGATTGTTGGCAATGCAATTGCTGAGGGTGCTGCTGAAGATATGATTCTTGTATTCCCATACATTTATTCAAGTCAGACAGAGGCTGATTGTTCGGGAATGAACGACGCAAACAATATCGCTTACGATAACTTCGAAAAGGTACTTACAACTGAGCTTATGCCGCTTATTGAAAAGGAATACAGCGTTGCAACAGGCAGAGAAAACACTGCTATCACAGGCTTCTCAATGGGAGGCAGAGAATCGCTCCTTATCGGTATGAAGCATCCTGATAAATTCGGATATGTTGGTGCAATCTGTGCTGCTCCGGGTGTTACAGGCTCATTCAGTTTTGCTTCTGAAGAAGAAGCTCCGTCACTTATCTTCCTTACAGCAGGAAGCAACGACGAGGTTGTATATACAACTCCTGAAGGCTACCACAATAACTTTACAAAGAATAATGTTCCTCACATCTGGCACTATGTAAACGGCGGATATCACGGCGACAACAGTATCCACGCACATCTTTACAACTTTGTAAGATTTGCATTCAAGGCTGATAAATAAACTTTATACATAAAAAGATATCTCCCGAAGCTTATTACGCTTCGGGAGATTTTTTACAATAATTATTAAGCAGAGTTATCATGTAAATAAAAAACACTACAACTATATAAAACAGCCATAATAATCAATGAAATAAAAAGAATTAAATAATACCACCATTTCTTTTTAAAAGATTTAAATCCCAAATACATATTAACAAAACTGC
>JAFWWU010000048.1 GCA_017523285.1 Ruminococcus sp. | reverse complement strand
GACTAAGCTACCAAGCGCCGTACGAAACAGGATAGGTCATTAGTATAGCTTACGCTATTACTATGCCTATTCGTTTCTACGGTGCTTTTTTGTTGCTCGTTTGTTTCGTACAGTGTTTGAAGCCCCTTTTCCGATTGCACGGGAAAGGGGCTTTTTATGTTACTCACCTACCCTTGGCTGTGCATGACAGCGAAATATCCGTAAGCCTTCGTTTTGATTCAACCGAAAACAAGAAATCAAAACGGAGGTATTACAAATGAAAAATTACTTTAAGAATATCAAGATGGAAGATGTCAATGAGATCATCAAGAAAAACGGCTTTTATTACATCCCGACAGAGGTACTCTACACTGACTTTGTAGGTCCGAAGTACATCGTGGCTACGGACGATCCACAGTTCAAGCAGAAGCATCCGGAGCTTGCAGGCATGGTAATTGTGTCTGTCGCTATGTTTGCAGAGATGGCAAAGGAGTACAACCGCTATTTTGCCAATGAAGTTCGTGAAAAGCGTAGACAGAGCAGATATCACATTGATGAGGGCTACTACGAGGACTGTGAAGAAGATGAAAACGGAAACTGTCCGAATCTGAAAATCAAGGATCTGCCGTTAAATCCTGTGCAGGATGAAGTTGAGAAAAGAGAAACAAAAGAAATGATCACAGCTTCCATGCAAATCCTCAATGAGAAACAGTATCAGAGAGTTTACTGTTACTACTTCAAGGGTATGACATACAGGCAAATTGCAGCAATGGAAGGTCTTGATGATAAAACAATTCGTGAGTCGATTGATGGTGCTCTGAAAAAAATGAAAAAATTTTTTGAGAAATACCCCCCTCAAAAGCTTCTCCCAGTTCCCTATAAGTAGAGGGGCAAATAAAAAGCCCTTCAGAGCAGCTTGAAAATTGAATATACAGCATTCGGAATACGTTAATCCTGCGGCCGGTATAAAATCTCGGCAGCCACGCAAGCCATACGCCACGACCTCGAAAGAGCGAGCGAGAAATATGCAGCTTGGAAATCGGGACAGCTTCCCGTGAGGCAAGGAAACGCAGGAGGATAATGATACTTCCGTCCAGTCACAGCACCCCTTGGTCGGGGAATCAGGCAATGAGGGCGGCTCCGGGAGAACCTCGGAGGGATGAGAGTTCCATGAGATTGATAAGCTGTCAATCGTTCCGAATGTTCCGCCGTGACGGTGATCGTGGATAAATATCACGGAAAGTCTGAAACCGAAAGGAATCAGACGAAGGCAAAACGATAAACGGCGGTTTGCGATGATTCAAAAGCCGCCGTCTTACATATAAACAAAATCAAGAATTGAGAGGTATATAACAATGAAGGAAAAGAAATGCATAACAATCATGGAAGAAAATAAATGCATAGCACATGATAGATTCAGAGTAACACCGACCGGACGCAGAGAACCCCTCGCACAGGGATACGGCGTATACGTTCCCGAACCCGTTGTGAAGCTCTCGGACGATCATCCTTGCAAGGGCTGTATCTGGTATTCCAGAAACACAAATGTCCTGTTCTGCCCGTTCCCGAACTGTGTGCGAAAGAAGAAAGGAATCGGTAACGCAAAGGAGGACGAGAATGCTGATTAAACGAGGTGACCTTTTTTATGCGGATCTGAATCCTGTCATCGGAAGTGAGCAAGGCGGTATCAGACCTGTGCTTGTGGTGCAGAATAATATCGGGAATATCCACAGCCCGACTCTTGTTGTTCTGCCGATTACCAGTTCAAAGAAGCCGATACTGCCTGTTCATACAAGGGTGGATGATACGGCTCTGCTGACGGACGGTTCAATCATACTGGCAGAGCAGATCCGCACCATTGATAAGCGCAGGCTCAGAAGCTACATCGGCTCGCTGGATGCAGATGCAATGAAGCGAGTGGATGAGATTATCAAAATCAGTTTGGAGGTATTGTGATGAAGAAGTACGGAACAGCGGAATACATCCTTACACTGATTCAGCAATATGTAGATACGAGAGCAGAATCATTGACAGAAGAAGAAAAGGAAAAGCTGATCAGCCGATGCAGAAATGCAGTCATCGGAGAGTATCCATCAGCTAAGGATTTGGAGGTGGCATGATGATTGGCTTTATTATCGGCTGTGTTGTAGGAGGTACAGTTGGCGTGGTTGCCATGTGCTGCTGTATCGCAGGCAAAGAAGCGGACAAGCATATAAATTACACAGATTCCGACGAGTAAATTTATCCGGTTTGGTGATTCCAATTCACAGAGAAATGTGGTATTGTTGTATGTAAAAAAGAAAGGCAGGTGTAAGCATGGCAACGATAACCGTAATTCAACCGAGCATGATGAACGAAACAGTCAAACGGCGAGTTGCCGCTTACTGCCGAGTCAGCTCAAGCAGCGATGATCAGCTGAATTCCTATCAGGCACAGCTGACCTACTACAGCCACAAGTTTGAGGATTCAACCACAGAAGAACTTGTAGACCTGTATGCCGATGAAGGCATCACCGGTACCCGTGATGATAAGCGTGACGAATTCCAAAGGCTGATGAAGGACTGCAGACGAGGAAAAATCGATAGAATCTATACCAAGTCCATCAGCCGATTCGCCAGAAATACGAAGGACTGTCTCAAGAACCTCAGAGAACTGAAAGCTCTTGGAATTACCGTATTCTTCGAGAAAGAGAATATCGACACAGCCAATATGACCGATGAGATTATGATTACCATCCTCGGCGGTCTGGCACAGGAAGAATCGGTGTCCATTTCACAGAATATGCGATGGAGCATTCGTAAGAGAATGGAAGATGGTACTTATATACTCCCATCGCTCCCTTACGGGTATACAAACGAAAAAGATAAACTTATTCAAATTCCAGAACAAATTGAAACTGTAAAATGGATATTCAATCAATATCTTTGCGGAATTAAAATGAGAGCTATTGCAGATAAGTTAAATAATCTGGGTATTCCAACACATCAACACGGAGAAAGGTGGATGAAAAATACTATTAAATATATTCTTACCAATCCTGTATATATAGGGCATTTATTGCTCCAGAAAACATATACTGCTGATATATTCCCATTTATTCAGAAGGAAAATCGCGGAGAACTTCCTCAATATCTAATTAAGAACCATCATAAATCTGCTATAAGTGAAGAAAATTATCAGCGGGTTCAAACATTGATTGCTGAAAATCGACAGCAGGATTATACTCAAATTGATACAGTTTTCAGTAAAAAAATTGTATGCTCCCATTGTAAAGCATACTTCCGTAGAAAAGCAAATAAAAAGAATGTTAATTGGGTATGTCGAATACATGATAGTAAGGCTGATAGTTGTCCTAACAAATATATTTCAGAAAAAACTCTACAACAAATATACATAAAAGTATTTAACACACTACTATCTCATTATAAAAAGAATCTTATCCCCATACAGCAAATGCTGCAGGAACTCAAATGCAAAAAATACGGCGGCAATGTCCGAGTGATGGATATCCACAAGGAGATTGCAAAGCTCCGAGAGCAGAACCATGTTATCGCAAGACTCCGTACCAAGGTTTTTCTGGATGAAAGCAAGTATCAAGAACAAAGCAAGGAACTGAATAACAAGATCAAAAAACTTCAAGCCGAGCTTAAGAAAATAACACGTTCCGATGATGAAGATGACATTCTGGAACAGCTGGATATGCTTATCGATTATTTTGAAAAGCGAGAGCATATGATGGTATCCTTTGAACCGGAAACCTTTGACAGCATGGTGGATAAGATTACAGCAAATCAGAATGAACTGACCTTCCATCTGCTCGGTGGACTTGAACTGAAAGAAAAGATATAGTGCTTGTGACCAAAAATCACAAGTGCTTTTTATTGCATATAGTGACTGGATTTCAGCAAAGAGTTGTGGTATGATTGTTGCTGAAAACCTGTACATACAGGCAGAAAGGATGCCCGAAAGCGAGGCAGGATGCTGTTTGAGCTTGAGTGGTATGCCGACATAAGATGAAAGGAGGCTGGTGAAACAAATGGCAAAAAACCGTAAGTTCCCATTCGGATACATGATGCAGAATGGAGAAATCACAACCAATCCCAAGGAAGTACTGGCGGTAGTGACAATCTTCCGCAGTTATCTGAACGGCGAAAGCCTTGTAGACATTGCAAAGGCAATGGAGGTTCCCTACAACGAAGGAACTACATGGAACAAGAACATGGTAAAGCGTATCATCGAAAATGAGAAGTATCTGGGTACGGACAAGTATCCACAGCTCATTGATGAAGAAATCTTCCGCAGAGCCAATGCAACAAGAGTCTCTAAGGCTACCTCCCTGTGTGTAATCACTGATGATTTACAGGAAATTCGTAATCGTACATTCTGTAAGGAGTGCGGTCAGAGAATGTTTCGAAAAGGTGGTAATACCAGAAGCGAAAAGTGGGACTGCTGCAGAAAGGAATGCTATCCCCTTGATTACAGACTTACAGACCAAATGCTTATCGGTGCAATTTTGAATGTACTGAATTCTGTGATTGCAAATCCGAGCCTGCTGGAATGCAACTCTGAATCCAGTTCATACATACCAAGCAGTGAAGTCATCCGTCAGCAAAACGAAATCCGTCACATGATGGATGCAGCACAGCTTGACTACGACAGAACCAAATCCGAAATCCTGCGTCTGGCTCAGATGCAGTACGACTGCTGTACATACAGCGAAAAGCCACAGCAGACAGAGCTTCTCAGAAGTCTGCTTGTTGGTCATGAACAACTGAATAGCTTAGATGTTGGCTTGCTCAGATCCTGTGTATCACGGATATGGGTAAGCCATTTTTGCACCATAGAGATTGAGCTGATCAACGGCACAATCATTCACAATATCACGGAAAGGAGTACATCACATGGCAACGGCAACGAATGTAACGATAATTCCTGCGAAACCGCAGACAGCGAGTAACCGAAATCAGTACAAACAGCTTCGTGTAGCTGCCTACTGCCGAGTATCTACCGAACAGGAAGAACAGCAGAATAGTTATCAGGTACAGATTGAGTATTACACCGATCTCATCCACAGCAAGAAAGAATGGACACTTGCGGGAATTTTCGCAGACGAAGGCATCAGTGGTACACAGACCAAGAAAAGAACCGAGTTCAATCGAATGATTCGCATGTGCAAGCAGAAAAAGATTGACCTTATCCTTACTAAGTCTATCAGTCGATTCGCACGAAACACAGTAGACTGCCTTGAATATGTGCGACAGCTGAAAGACCTCGGTATCGGCGTGATTTTTGAAAAAGAGAACATCAACACACTCACCATGACCTCGGAATTCATGATTGCCCTGTACGGCTCATTTGCTCAGGCAGAATCCGAATCCATCAGCAAAAACGTCTCCCTTGGAGTACAGATGGCAATGAGGGAGGGAAAGGTACGATACAGCTACAAACGCTGGCTTGGTTACTGCAAGGGTGAGGATGGAAAACCCGTAATCATTCCCGAAGAAGCAGAAATGATCAGAAAGGTATACGAATTATTCCTTGATGGTCATTCAATGGCAGCAGTTGCTGAAATGATGATGGTACATCCAACCGATAAGATTGAATGGCACAGAGAAACAGTCCGAAGGATTCTCACCAATGAGAAATATACCGGTGACTGTCTGCTGCAGAAAACCTTCACAGCAGACTGTATCACGCACAAGGCTGTGAAGAATAACGGTGAACGTGCCATGTATCTGGTCAGTGACTGCCATCCTGCGATCATAGACCGTGACACTTTCAATCTGGTACAGCAGGAACTTGCAAGAAGAACTTCCAAACGAAAGGTAAGCAACAAGACCGTGACCGAGCAAGGCAAGTATTCAAGCAAGTACGCACTCACAGACTTAATGATCTGCGGAGAATGCGGAACTCCTTACCGTCGAGTGGTGTGGCGACAGCATGGCACAAAGAATCCTGTATGGCGATGCATCAGCAGACTGGATCATGGCAGTAAGTACTGCAAGAGTTCACCAACCATCCACGAAGAACCGCTGCACAGAGCAATTATTCAGGCAGTCAATGGGTTTTATGACTGCGGTGATGATGTGGCAAAGATTCTGAAAGCGAATGTGGAATCGGTGCTTGCAGGTATGGAACAGAGTGAGATTCAGAAAATTGAGGACTGGCTCAAGGAAATCGACAAAGCCCGAAACGATATGATTTCACTCATCACAAGCGGCTCCTGTGATGAAGATACCCTCGACGCTGAATTCGCAAAGCTCTATGAGGAAGAAACACAGCTCAGCGGAAAGCTCCTGTCACTGAAAGCACAATGCAAGGTGTCCGATGATACAAAGGACAAGATTGAAAGCACCATTGCAGAGATCGAAAACAGCAGATTTCAGCTGGAAGCCTTTGACGATGTGCTGATCCGAAAGCTGATTGAGTGTGTCAAGGTGATCAGCAAAACCGAAATCATCATCATATTCAAGGGAGGGTACGAGGTAAAGGCAGAGGTTGAGAAGAAATAAACAAGAAAACGGCTTGCAGATGCAGGCCGTTTTCTGTATACATAAATCAGTTCAACAAAAAATACATAAATGCAATGAAAAACACAAACATTGCTGCGAGGATAAGTGCTGCCTTCGCTTTTTTGAATGGCACAATATCATCTGCAATTATCGAATGATAGGGCTTCGATGGGGAGTATCTGACCATTACCTCATCACCAACATTGAATGGATTGTCGGATAATGCTGATGATGGCACTAACATTTCACGAGTCTGATAAACAATATCCCCCAGTATGTATTCAGCGATAACGATTTTCTGATTTTTCCTTTCTTCGGAAAAAACTATTTTTCCCGTACATACATTTTGGTTATTTACCATTCTCCACTCGCTGATAAAATTAACAACGATTAAAAACAAAAACGTCGTGATTAACAGCATATCGATAATCCTGCCCGAAATCTCTTCTGAGGAAATCGTAAGTCTGATCAGAATGAAAACATAGACATAAACAATTATGGCAGAACATACAGAAAACAGAAAAGGCTTACTTAGATACCCAGTATTATCACACACTACAGAAAAACGAGGGAATCGTTTCAAGTAACGAACATTGATTTTTTGTCCTTTCTCGAAAGAATGAATTTTGCTCATGCAGCTTCGGTTTGTATATGTTTTCCCATCCACACAATAGGTTACTGTCGGGGTATGCCATGTAGAGCCATTTGAGGTTTTCCGTTTTACCTTCTCTATTATTCCAATCGAAGTGTATTTGCTTTTAATCAGTGATTTCCATAAGAAATGCATAACTACAGAAAATGTAAAAAGGAATGCAAAAAGAAGAGAAACAATAAATACAGCAAAAAAATCTTTCATTTGGCCTCCTTATGAACACAATTTTCCAATACATATTATATCACATTTCTCGAATTGTTGCAATAGAGAAATCGATAATTTGATTGATTGTTTTTAAGCCGGATAGAGGAGGAAATTACGACTTTTAGGGGAGGGATAAAAATGAAATCTAAGATGTACTCAAAGGGGGATGCGGTCAAGGCAGAGGTTGAGAAGAAATAACGAAAAAGCGGAAACCTGTAAAAAGGCTTCCGCTTTTATCATTATTTCAGTTTTTCGTAAGCATCACGATTTTGTTCGATGAGTTTTTCTGAAACGGCAGAAACTTCTTCATCATCGGCAATCTGTGTATAGCTCATACCAAACAGCTGACGGCAGTAATCACGGCGACCGTTCATAACACGATAAATGGAAATTACATCATCCTTTACCTTGTAGAAAATGAGATAGTTTCCGCACACAAGAAAACGATAGTCAGTTTTCACCTCAAGAACTGAATCAAGCGGGGCTCCGATAAAAGGTGCAGTTTTCAGCCCTTTATATGCAGAAACAATCCTCTTGGCAATACGGTCAGCTGCAGTTAGATTGCAGAGTTCTTCCCTAACATATTGCTTGATTTCTGCAATATCCTCAATGACTTCGGGGTT
>JAFWWU010000047.1 GCA_017523285.1 Ruminococcus sp. | reverse complement strand
TATCCGCGCAGATACAGCAGTTTTAAAGAAATGATAGGAGAATCTGTAATTATCTCCGCTTATATTATCAGCAATTGAGGAGTTGAACAGATGGGCAGACTTTTTGGAATAAACGGAGTAAGAAATGCTGTTACAGAGCTTACCTTTGAGCTTGCAATGCAGATAGGCAGAGCGACAGCATACGTTCTGACAAAAAAACTAAACCGTAAGCCCTTAATCTATATCGGAAAGGATACGAGAAAATCTTCTGATATATATGAAGCCGCACTCTGTGCGGGAATATGCTCTGTTGGAGCTGACGCAGTAAGGCTTGGAGTTTTACCTGTTTCAGCCACAGCATATCTTACAAAGAAAAAAAAGGCTGATGCAGGAATAATGATATCAGCTTCACATAAAAGCACAGAATTCAATGGCATAAGATTATTTTCGGGAACAGGTTATTCGTTTTCGGATGATGTTGAAGAAGAAATAGAACGCCTTATTCTTGATAATCCCGAAAAAATCACACTTTCATCGGGAAGCGGAGTAGGTGCTATTTCAGATTATGAAAATTCGGCAGAGGATTATATAAGTCATATTCTCGGATGTGCAAAAACACGTCTTGACGGGCTGAAAATTGCAATCGACTGTTCAAACGGCAGTGCGAGCGTAACAGCCGAAAAAATATTCACATCGCTTGGCGCAGAGGTAAAGCTCATTGCAAATGAGCCTGACGGACTTAATATAAATAAAGAATGCGGCTCTACACATATTGATGGGCTTATGGAGTTCGTAATAGAAAACGGCTGTGACTGCGGACTTGCATTTGACGGAGATGCCGACAGATGTCTTGCTGTAGATGAAAACGGCGAGCTGATTGACGGTGATAAGCTTATTGCTTTTTGCGCAAAGGAGTATAAAAAGCAGGATAAGCTTATGAATAATACTGTTGTTGTAAATGTAATGACAAATCTCGGACTTGTTAATTTTGCAAAGGAAAACGGGATAAATGTAGTTACAACTGCGGTAGGAGATAAATATATACTTGCGAAGATGCTTGACGGCGGCTATAATCTCGGCGGAGGGCAGAATGGCCATATTATTTTCCCTGAGGATATACCTCTTGGCGACGGTCAGCTTTCGGGAGCAAGAATACTCGGAATACTTGCACAATCAGGGAAGAAAATGAGTGAGCTTGCGTCGCTTATGACAAAATTCCCACAGGTTATGATAAATGTTCCGATAAACGTGAAAAAGCGTGAAATATGGAAAAATAATTCCGAAATAACCTCACTTATAGAACAGCATCAGGAGGCTCTCGGAGAGCTTGGCAGAATAACTGTAAGAGAAAATGCCGCAGAGCCGATTATAAGGGTTATGGTTGAGGGCAAGGAATTTAAGAATATTAATTCTATTGCGATTGAAATTGCTGACAGAATAAAGAAACATACATTATGATAGGAGAATTTTAGTTGAGAGTTGCAGAAAACTGGAATGACTATAAAATAATAGATACATCCGACCAGGAAAAGCTTGAAGTATGGGGCGGCGTAAGTCTTATCCGTCCTGACCCGCAGATTATATGGAAAACGGAGAAAAAATCACCGCTATGGGAAAAAGCTGACGGACATTATCACCGTTCATCATCGGGCGGCGGTAAATGGGAATTCAGAAAAAAACTTGAAAACTCATGGAATATAAGATATAAGAATCTGACATTCAATATTCGTCCGACAGGCTTCAAGCATACGGGACTTTTTCCTGAACAGGCTGTAAACTGGGATTATATGTCTGATAAAATCAGAAATGCAGGCAGAGAAATAAGTGTTCTCAATCTTTTTGCATATACAGGCGGAGCTACTCTTGCCTGTGCAGAGGCAGGAGCAAACGTATGCCATGTTGACGCTTCAAAGGGTATGGTGCAGTGGGCAAGAGAAAATGCCGCAGCATCGGGGTTATCAGATAAGCCTGTACGCTGGATTGTTGATGACTGTGAGAAATTCATTGCCCGTGAAATCCGCAGAGGAAGAAAATATGACGCTGTAATTATGGACCCACCAAGCTACGGCAGAGGTCCTGGCGGCGAAATATGGAAGCTTGAAAATTGCATATACGACCTTGTTGAGCTTTGCAGGGGCGTTCTTTCGGATGACCCGTTGTTTTTCCTCATAAACAGCTATACAACGGGACTTTCACCATCTGTTATGGGATATATTCTCGGTTCTGTTATGACTGAAAAATTCGGCGGAAGTGTAATGTTTGATGAAATCGGACTTCCTGTTCAGTCAAGCGGAATGGTATTGCCATGTGGCTCTACTGCTATATGGCAGAAATAAACGGAGGCAATTGTTATGGAATGGTTAGGCGTTTTGGCATTTGTACTTATAATGTGCTATTCGGGATATCCTTCAAGATTAGTAAAAACTGAAAAAAACCTGAAGAATGCCGAAAAGAGAATTAAAAACCTTGAAAGAAAGCTGAATGGAGGAAATGATATGTCAGATATGATAAAAGCATTAAAAGGCCAGAAATGCGTGCTTACATTTAATGATTATATAGAGGGAACACTTAATACAACTCTCGAATGTACTGTCGTTGATGCTGATGATGAATGGATGAAAATATCATATACAAGCGAAGAAGTAAAGAAAATAGTAAAAGAAGAAAAAATAATTACACAGATTATAAGAATAGAAAATATCGATAGTATTGAACTCAGCGAATAAAAGAACGGAGCAATGAATTATGGCTAAAAAAGAGAGATTTGTAAGGGTTTATCAACAAGGAATCATTCATAATTTTGAAATATGGGTTGATAGAGAAACAGGTGTGAATTATGTTTGTCACGCTTTAGGTGAAGGAGTAGGATTTACTCCTCTTCTTGATAAAGACGGAAAGCCTGTTATTTCTTCAATTGATGAATTTGAAAAATAATCCGTGATAAATTAAGGAATCTTTATGAATAATATTATTGAAATAGAAAATCTGCATTTTTCGTATAAAAACGATTATGATGAAAATGCTCCCGCAAAGGAAGTATTAAAGGGAATTGACCTTAAAATAAAAAAAGGTGAATTTGTTGCTGTTTTAGGGCATAATGGCTGTGGAAAATCAACGCTTGCCAAGCACCTGAACGGAATTTTAACTGCTACTTCGGGAAAAGTTATCGTTGCAGGAATTGATGCCGCAGATGAAGAAAAGCTGTTTGAGCTTCGTCAGCATGCGGGAATGGTATTCCAGAATCCTGATAATCAGATAGTTTCATCTATTGTTGAGGAGGATGTAGCCTTTGCGCTTGAAAACCTCGGAGTTGCACCCGATGAAATCCGCCGCAGAGTCGATGAGGCACTTAAAGAAGTGAGAATGTATGATTACCGCACACATTCGCCGAGCCAGCTTTCAGGCGGTCAGAAACAGCGTGTTGCCATTGCAGGAATAATTGCAATGCGTCCAGACTGCATTATCCTTGACGAGCCTACTGCTATGCTTGACCCTCAGGGACGCAAGGAGGTTATGAAAACAATCCGCCGTCTTAACAGGGAACACGGAATAACGATTATTCTTATAACTCATTATATGGACGAGGCTTCAAGGTGCGACAGAGTTATCGTTATGGATAAGGGAAAGGTTGTACTTGACGATACACCGAAGGAAGTATTTTCTCACGTTGAACTGCTCAAAAATATAGGGCTTGATGTTCCGCAGACTACTGAGCTTGTATATCTTCTTAAACAGAGTGGTATAGAGCTTGACGGACATATTATCAGTGAGGATGAATGTGTTGACGCATTAGCTGAACTGCTTAAAAATAAAGGAGCGTAAATAGTTGGCAATATTGAAAACCGAAGACCTGACATATACTTACAGTCAGGGAACACCGTTTGAAAAAACGGCTATAAATAAGGTTAATCTTGAAATAGAAGAGGGCGAGCTTGTCGGTGTTATGGGACATACAGGCTCAGGAAAATCTACCCTCATACAGCATTTTAACGGACTTTTAGAGCCTACGTCGGGAAAGGTATATCTTGACGGCGAGGATATATGGGCTGACAAAAAGAAAATCAGGGATGTAAGATTTAAAGTAGGCCTTGTTTTTCAGTATCCCGAATATCAGATTTTTGAGGATACGGTTTATAAGGATATAGCATTCGGACCTAAAAATATGGGACTGAGTGATGATGAAATAAAGAGCAGAGTTTATGAAACTGCTGAAAATATCGGGATTTCTCCTGAATATATGGAGCGTTCTCCGTTTGAGCTTTCGGGCGGTCAGAAACGCAGAGTTGCAATAGCCGGTGTTATGGCAATGAAACCGAAGGTGCTTATTCTCGATGAGCCAACCGCAGGTCTTGACCCGAAGGGCAGAGATAAAATCCTCGGTCTTATAAAATCATATCAGCAGAAAACAAACAGCACTGTACTCATAGTTTCGCACAGTATGGAGGATATAGCGGAATATGCCGATAAAATCCTCGTAATGAACAAAGCAGAGCTTTTCTGTTATGATACAGCTGTAAACGTTTTCGGTCTGAGCAATGAGATTGAACAGATGGGACTTGATGTGCCACAGATAACAAGGGTTTTCAATAAGCTTAAAGAACGTGGAATTGACCTCGGCAAAGAGGTATTTACAGTAAATTACGCAAAGGATCTTGTTCTTAAAGCGCTGAAAGAAAGGGGATTAAGCTAAGTGCTGAAGGATATTACAATAGGACAGTTTTTTCCGGGCACAAGCTTGATTCACAGATTAGACCCGAGATTCAAATTGATAATTACACTTATATTTCTCATAATGCTTTTTGTCGGAGATTCACCGATAGGGCTTGTGATAGGTGCAGTATTCACATTTTTGTCTATTGCGCTTTCAAAAATAAAGCCGAAGCTCTTTTTCAAGAGCATAAAGCCTATTCTGCCGTTTCTTATAATTACGGCGCTGCTCAATCTGTTTTTCATAACGGGCGGCGATGTATTGTTTAAATGGCGATTTATAACAATTACCACAGGCGGAATAAAAACAAGCGTATTTATGATAGCGAGAATTATTCTTCTCATTTCGGGAAGCTCGCTTCTGACATATACAACCTCTCCTATTGCGCTGACAGATGCAATTGAAAGGCTTTTAAGTCCGCTTAAAAAACTGAAATTTCCTGTTCATGAGCTTGCAATGATGATGACAATTGCACTCAGATTTATTCCTACGCTTATCGAGGAAACGGATAAGATAATTTCAGCTCAGAAAGCAAGAGGAGCAGAAATCAGCACAGGAAGCTTAGCGGCAAGAGCAAGAAATATAGTTTCTATATTAGTTCCGCTTTTTATTTCGTCATTCAGACGTGCGGAGGAGCTTGCAACGGCTATGGAGTGTCGCTGTTATAATGGTGGCGAGGGCAGAACACGCTTAAGACAGCTTAAATCATCAATGTGTGACTATATCGCCCTTGCTGTGACATTGCTGTTTCTTGCGGCAGTAATTATTGTAAACATTATTTTCTGAAAGGCAGGCATAAATTCTTGGAAACGAATGTAAATAATAAAGAAAGAATAAACTGGAAAAGAATAATAGAATTCGTCTTATCAAGCGGAGTTGTCTGGGCATTTCTTTCGTTTTTCATACCTGCACTTATAATGCTTTTTGCATTTAAAGCTTCGGCAATACATCCTTACGGAAACAAGCAGATGCTTGTAGTTGATTTATGGCATCAGTATTATCCTTTCTTCAAGGTTGTAAGAGAAAAGCTTGTAACGGGAGGTTCATTCCTGTATACATGGACTACGGGAATGGGAACAAACTTCCTTTCACTTATTTCTTATTATGCAATGAGCCCTCTTAACTGGATTTCAGCATTCTTTTCAGATGAGCAGTCAAGAGATGTAATGATGTATCTTCTTACAGCAAAAATCGGATTCTGCGGAATGTCATTCAGTCTTTTCCTGAGATATACATTTAAGCGTTCTGATTTATCGCTTGTTGCATTTTCGACAATGTTTGCTCTCAGCAGTTATATGCTCGGATACTACTGGAATGTAATGTGGTTTGATACAATCGCACTTTTTCCGCTTGTTATGATGGGCGTGGTTGCAATATGCAGAGAGGGAAAATGGAAGCTATTTACTATTGCTCTTGCATTGTCACTTATTTCAAATTATTATATAGGCTATTTTACCTGTCTGTTTACAATTCTTGCATTTGCGGCAGGAATTATATGCGAGGGTAAAAATATAAAGGATTTCTTCTATAAATTATGGATAATAGCACGTTCAGCCGTTATAGGAATAGCACTCGGAGGCTTTGTGCTTTTACCTGCATATTATGGACTTAAACTAAGTTACAGCGCAAACAATACATTTCCGCAGGAACATGAATTTTACGAGAAGTGGACTGATATTTTTGCAAATACCCTTTCATTCAGCCCTCCTGCAATGAAAGAGGGACTTCCGAATTTCGCTTGCGGAATGCTGGCACTTGTACTTCTCGGAGTTTATCTTATTTCACCTAAAATCAAAATAAGAGAGCGTATCTGCACGATTATAATGCTTGCGTTTATAGCAGTAAGCTGTAATCTTAACATACTCAATTATATCTGGCATGGATTCCATTTTACAAATATGATTCCATACAGATTTGCATTTATATTCTCGTTTATACTTATAGCGGCGGCATATCGTGCAATTGATATTATGCTGACACACGGAATAAAAATATATCAGCTTATATCAATGCCTGTAATGCCTGCTGTTGTATTATATCTTAATAAGCTTGCAAAGGCTGAAGAATTTACTGCCGCACTTGACGGTGATTGGAATTTCATAAGAAAATCAGCAGTTTTTGCACTTGTTTTCATCGGAATATTTGTTGCAGGCAAATTTATCCCTAAGAAATTCAATAGAATCATTGCTTACAGCGTAAGTCTTATGCTTTGTATTACAGTTATCAATGAGGGATATATGAATGCTGAGCTTGGAGTTAAGACAGTCGGAAATTCAGGCTATGACAGCTATCCCGATAAATATAATACAGTTCAGGATATTTTCAATTATATTGATGAAAATGATGATGAACTTTTCTATCGTACTGAGATGAAAAGCACATATTCATTAAATGATGGTTCGCTTTACGGATATAACGGTGTATCACAGTTTTCGTCATCGGCAAATGTAAATGTTACAAAATTTATGAAGCGTATGGGCTTATATGGCTCAGAGGCTGGAAACAGATATTATTACAGAAATTCAACTCCTGTCACAAATGCTTTTCTCGGAATAAAATATATTATTTCCAAAACAGGAAAAATACTGAGCGACCCTTATGCACTTGAAGAATATTACGAAATCGGCAATATTACAGCAAGCAAGAATAATTTTGCACTTCCTCTCGGATTTATGGTAAGTGATGATATAAAAAAAGCCGATATGGTTATGTACGGCAATCCGTATGAATATCAGAATGAGATTATAAAGCTTGCGACGGGAATTAAGGAGAATATTTATACTCCACAGCCTGTTTCTCTTGCAGATTATGGTAATCTTAAAGTGAAAAAGAATAAATACGGCAATTATTCCTATGAAAAGGATAAGAGCAATAATTCGACATCTGCTTTAACATTCAGCTATAACGGAGTTGAAAATGCTTCATTATATGGCTATATAGGCAACGGAAGCGGAACTACCGCAAATGTAATCACTCAGGGAATGGGTATTGAAAGCAATATTGACATCAAGGATTATTCAATAACATTTCCGATGGGAATGCCTGAAAGCAATCTGAAAAGCGAAATAAAAATCAATCCTCAGACTGATAAGGACAGAGGCACTATTATTGTTATGGCTTATGCTTTAGACCATGCTCTATGGGAAAATGCTTACGCTCAGCTTTCGGATGAAACGCTTGATATAACTGAATTTTCAGATGCTGAAATAAAGGGCAATATCAATGTTCTTAATGACGGTGTTATGTATTTTTCAATTCCTTATGAAAAGGGCTGGAGCGTTTATGTTGACGGCGAAAAGGCTGAAACCTTTGATGTAATGTCGGCAATGCTCGGTATAGAGCTTGAAAGCGGAGAGCATACAATTGAACTTAAATATATTCCCGAAGGCTTTACTGCGGGTGTATGTGCAACTGGCGGAGCAGTATTGCTTTTTGTAATCTTTTCTGTTACTGATTTTTATTTCAGAAGAAAACGCAGAAAAAATGAAGCGTTATCAAATGAAAATGATGAGGCTCAGCCTCTAACAATGGAAGAAATTTCGGCTGATGCAGATGTTTCTGGTGAAACAACTGAAAATACAGAAGAAATAGCAGAAATGGTAAATGCAGAAGATGCTGTTGAAAAAACAGAAGCAACTGAAAATACGGAAACAGAAAAAGAGATAGAAATAAAAGAAGATGATAACATCTCAGCAGAACAAATAAAGGAATCGGATAATGAGAAATCTTAAAGTTACTATGGCATACAGAGGAACGAGATATCACGGATATCAGAAACAGGATAATGCTCTTACGATACAGGAAGTCGTTGAAAAGAATGTATCAAGGGTTTTAAATCATCCTGTTACGATTAATGGATGCTCAAGGACAGATACAGGAGTTCATGCAAACTGTTACTGCTTCAATGTGCATACCGAAAAGGAGATACCTACACGAAACTTCATACGAGGTGTAAACGGATATCTTCCCGATGATATTTCTATCCTCACCTGTGAAGACGTAGACGAGAGCTTTCACGCACGTTTTGACTGTCTTGGCAAGGAATACATTTACAAGCTTCATTGCAGTGAATCAAAAAATCCATTTGCTGATGACCTGATGCTTCATTACAGAAGAAAATTCGACGTTGAACTCGCAAGGAGAGCTGCTGAACACTTCATAGGTACTCATGACTTTGCAGCGTTTTGTTCAAACAGTACGACTGTTTCAACAACTGTGAGAACAATATATGACTTTCGAATAGAAAATGTTGGAGATAGTGTGATAATGCTTGTAAAAGGCGACGGTTTTTTGTATAATATGATTAGGATTATGGTTGGCACTCTTATCTGGGTTAACGAGGGGAAATTTTCCTGTGATGATATACCTGCCATAATGCAGTCAAAAGACAGAACAAGGGCAGGCAAGACGGCTATGCCGCACGGGCTTTATCTTAACAGAATTTTCTATGGCAGCGACAGTCTTGAAGAACTGCACAGACGCTCCTCAGTAAAGGAGGCAATATATGGCTAATTACAATATGGACGATATTGTTGAAGTCAAAAAACGTGAAAAAAGAAAAAAACGTCTTATAAAAATGCTTGTTTTCTTTTCGATAGTGTTTATTGCGGGTGGATTATATACCTATCGTGAAAAATGGCTTCCAAAGCTTCAGGGAATAGGCGAAAAGTATCAGACAATTATAAATGACGGAAAGCTTGCTTCGGGTAATTTTCCTATTGATATGACAAATGCGGATAATTATCAGATGCAGTGCAGTGATTCCGCAATATATATGATTAATGACGCTTATCTTTATATATACAACGAAGACGGTGGACTTACAGACAGCCGTCAGCATGCTTATTCAAACGCTGTTCTTAAAACAGCTGACGGATACGCTCTGATATATGAAACGGGCGGAACTAAATTCAGACTTGAAACCGAAAGAAAGACTGTATACAAATCCTCAACGGAAAGTGATATTGTATTCGGCAGGGTTTGCGATAACGGATATGTAGCTATTGTTACTTTATCTGAGAAGTATGCATGCACTCTTAAGGTTTATGATGATGACGGTGTTCTCGCTTATGAAAGAGAATGTGTTGAACGCATTATTGATCTTAGCTTTGATTATGACGGCAGAGGTGCTGTTATAAGCTTCATCGGAGCAGAAAATGGTGCAATTGTCACAAAATCCGAAAAAATAAGCTTTCGTTCCGAGAAATCGGATTGGAAATCAGACTCAGTTCAGACGTATTGTATGGCAACATCTGATTATGACAACGGTTTACTTGTTTTAGGTGACGATAAATGTGCATACTATGATAACAACGGCAAAATGATATCAACTCACAGTTACAGCGGAGAGTTCGCTGGCTGTGATGTAAGTGAAGAAAAGGGCGCTGTTATACTTAATGACAATAAACGCAGAAAATATAGTATAATGCTTATGAAAAACTCAAAATCAGCTCCGTTTGTGGTGGAGGCTGACGATGAACTGAGATTTGTTCAGATTTATGATGGTCTTGTTTATGTTATGACAAAATCAACGCTTAATGCATATGATTTTGACGGAAATTTGCGTTCAACCGCTTCAATAAGCGATTCTTATACTAAATTCAGACGCTCTGATAAATATATTTTCCTTATGGGATATGACAGAGTAGACCGAATTGATTACGAAAGCTAACAGAAAGGAGAGCATATAATACAAGAGTATAGTATGTGACTTAAATTATGGGTACAGAATTCTGGTGGATATTAGATGCGGCAATTGTTGCGATAGCATTAATAATAATATTTATATCAATCAAAAAAGGAGCTTCAAAAAAACTGGTAATTGCAATCGGCTGTGTACTCAGCCTTGCAATTGCAGGCGGAATAAATAAATCAGTATCGGGATTTGTATATAAAAACGCATTCAGGCAATCGACTCCGAAATCAATAAACAAAGCGTTTGAAGATTTTAATATTGTAACCGAGTATACAAAAATGATTGAAAAGCTTGATTACAATGTAAAAATAAATGAGAATAAGCTTGAAGGTATAATCAGAGGAGACGAAGTATTCCACGACAGATTATATACATATCTCTGCAACATAAACGGCAGAGTTGTGGTTGAAAAGGAACAGTTCATAGTTGATATCAACGAAAGCTTTGCAAATATGCTTTATGAAAGATTGTCAACGCAGTTCCCTGAATACGTTCTTAATGATGTAAAATCAATTGCTGACAGCAGCGAAGAAGTAGAACAGCTTACAAGAATGCTTTTTATAGAGCCTGATGAAACAGTTCCTAAGGAGCTTGGAGTGCATATCGAGGAAAAATACATCAAATCAACAATGCTTGATATAATAAGCGTTGCGGCATTTGTGGTTTTATATGTTCTCGTTATGATTTTCATAAGATTCTTTGCTATATATATAAACAATACAAATGCAATACCGATTATGGGAAAATCCGAGGATCTTGGCGGAGCGATTTTCGGTTTGTTCCAGGCGGTTGTTGACATTGTTATTGTAACTTATGCCGTTAAATTCTTTGTGGTTATCGGCAAGGGAGAAATGCTTGTCTTTAATGAAGCTACAATCGAAAAAACATATTTATTCAAATATATTTATAACTTGCCTATACTGGAAATGTTCAGATAATAAAGGCGGCTATCTTTGGTAATGTCAGGAGGTCATTTCGTAAATGATAATGTGCAGTAAATGCAAAAAAAGACCTGCGGTTGTGTTTATAACATCAATGCAGGGCAATGAAAAGAAAAATGAGGGACTTTGTATGGTATGTGCAAAGGAAATGAAAATTCCTCAGGTTTCTGAATATATGGAACAGCTTGGAATATCCGACGAAGAAATCGAGCAGATTTCAGATCAGATGATGGGACTGCTTGACGGTGACAGCTTTGAAATGGGCGGTTCGGGATTTATGCCTGATTTTCTTCAGAATATGTTTTCAGCGGCAGGTAATCTGACTGAAAACAAGGAAGAGTCTGAGGAAAAGCAGGATGATAAAAAGAACGGCTCCAAAAAAGACAAATCCGATAAAAAAGGCGGATTTTTCGGCTTGGGCGGCAATGGCAAAAAGGATAAAAAGCGTGAAAAAGAGCTTAAATTCCTTAATAATTACTGCACAGACCTTACAGGCAAGGCAAAAGACGGAAAGCTTGATAATATTATCGGAAGAGATAGTGAAATTTCAAGAGTCGTACAGATTTTATCACGCCGCACCAAAAACAATCCATGTCTTATCGGTGAGCCGGGTGTAGGTAAAACTGCAATAGCTGAGGGAATCGCTCAGAAAATTGTTGAAGGCGATGTGCCGTTCAATTTACAAGGCAAAAGACTGTTTCTGCTTGATCTGACTGCACTTGTTGCGGGAACTCAGTTCAGAGGTCAGTTTGAAAGCCGTGTAAAAGGCCTTGTTGACGAAGTGAAAAGAGAGGGTAATATTATTCTTTTCATTGACGAGGTGCATAATCTTATCGGCACAGGTGATTCCGAAGGTTCTATGAATGCGGCGAACATCTTAAAGCCTGCACTTTCAAGAGGTGAGGTACAGGTAATCGGTGCAACAACATTCGGTGAATACAGAAAATACATCGAAAAGGATTCAGCGCTTGAACGTCGTTTTCAGCCTGTAACTGTAAGCGAGCCGACTGTTGAAGATACGG
This sequence comes from Ruminococcus sp., assembly GCA_017523285.1. Taxonomy (GTDB): domain Bacteria; phylum Bacillota; class Clostridia; order Oscillospirales; family Ruminococcaceae; genus Ruminococcus. The sequence continues at coordinate 10,642 of JAFWWU010000047.1, read as the reverse complement.
TAAATGTGCTTCTTGGTATCAAAAAATATTATGAAGCTTATCATAAGGTTAAGATTTCAGATTATCTTGTAAGACTTTGTGCTGTTTTATCGGAAAGATATATTACAGACAGATTTTTGCCTGATAAGGCTATTGACCTTCTTGACGAAGGCTGTGCATGTGCATGCATAAGAAGCCCTGAAATTGCTGAATATGATAAAGTCCAGAAGGAAATCAAAGTCCTTGAGGATATGGAAAAATCTATCGAGGAACAGCTTGAACCTGATTATGAGGCTCTTGCTGAGGTTAAGGGCAAGCTTATCCATATAAGAAAAGAAGCTGAGGAATTAAAGGAAAAGGCTGAAAAGGTTGAGGTTTCAGAGGACGATATTACTAAAGTTGTCGAGCTCTGGACAGGAATCCCTGCGAAGAAGATTGCAGAAACTGAATTCATGAAGATAGCAAATCTTGAAGAAACCCTCAAGAAAAAGGTTATCGGACAGGATGAGGCTGTTGAGCTTCTTGCAAAATCAATCAAGAGAACAAGAGTTCAGCTTACAAAACGCCGCAGACCTGCATCGTTTATATTTGTCGGACCTACAGGCGTAGGTAAAACAGAGCTTGTAAAAGCGATTTCTACTGAGCTTTTTGATTCGACAGAGCCGCTTATCAGACTTGATATGACAGAATATATGGAAAAGCATTCTGTTGCAAGAATGATTGGTTCACCTCCTGGATATGTAGGTTATGACGAAGCGGGACAGCTTACTGAAAAGGTAAGAAGACGTCCTTATTCCGTAATTCTTTTCGATGAGATAGAAAAGGCACATCCTGATGTTATGAATATCCTTATGCAGATTCTTGACGAGGGTAAGGTTGACGACGCACACGGAAGAACTATAAACTTTGAGAATACTATTATCTGTATGACTTCAAATGCAGGTTCTACTGATAAAACTATGGGTGTTGGCTTCAATAAGACTGAAAATGATATTTCAAGAGAAAAGGCAATCAAGGGGCTTCGTGACTTCTTGCGTCCTGAATTCCTTGGAAGAATTGATGAAATCGTTGTATTTAAGCAGCTCAGCAAGGAAAGCTATGCTAAAATTGCTGGACTTATGCTTGATGAAATGAAGGAACCTCTTGCTGAAAAGAACATTTCACTTACCTATGATGATAAGGCTCTTACTGCAATTGCTGAAAAATCTCATGGCAAAACAGACGGTGCAAGAGATATCCGTCGTGTAATCAGACAGGAAATTGAAGATAAGGTAGCAAATATCATAATAGAAAAGGCTTCGGATGTATCTGAGATTTCTGTAAGTGCAAATGAAAATTCAGAGATTATCGTTGAAGGAAAATGAGGTAATCAAATTGAAAAACAGAATAATTGCGATGCTGGCAGTAATGGTTATGCTTATGAGCGCTGCTGTCGGCTGCTCAAAAAAAGAGAATAAAAAAGCACTTTCCGCAACAAGTACAGCAGAAAGCTCTGACGTTGACTCTTCTGCTGTGGAATCAGGATTAGTTTCTGAGAATGAAAAGACTGAAAGCGGACCTGTACTTGAAATTGAGAATGTAACTGCAAAAGCAGGCGAAAGAGTAGATGTAAAGGTTATGCTCAGCGGTGTTCCTGACGGCTGGAGCTTCTGTGGAATACATTTTTCATATCCTGACGTACTTAAGCCGACTATAAGCGAAAGAACAGGTAACGTTGAATGTGTACGAGGTGATGCTGTTGCAGATATGACAGATTTTCTTGCAGTAAACTGGGTTGATAATAAACCGCCTGAGCTTATTGAGAAAAATCTCAATTCCATATTCTTCTGCACTATGGCGTCAGGGGATTACGGAACAGAAGGACATATTACAACATTTGAATTTGAAATCCCTGCTGATGCACAGTCTGGAACTGTTTATGACCTTGAATTCTTCTTCAGAGAAGGCGATATGTTCACAAATATGGCACAGGATACAGTTATGCAGGATCAGGCATTTGCTAACTGGAAGCATGGAAGTATCACAGTTGAATAATTTGTGAAAAACGTCTATATTTTTCAAGATACATTGTGCAAAAGGTTGAAAATCTTTAAAATACAAAGAGAAATTTCAAATTTGTATTGACTAATGGGAGAAAATGGTTTATAATAAACATAGTGTTTAATAACATTGTTTATTAACACTCGTTTTGTTGTCTCCTTTCTTTTGTTCTACACATATTTTGTTTTGTTTTATTTGTCAAGCAGGGCTTTATGTCCTGCTTTTTTCTTTGTATGTTTATTGACATAGTATGGATTTTATATTATAATTATTTATGGTGAATTTGTACTTTTTAAAGCGATAATCGCAGATTTTGTCTGCTTATTTATGATGTAAAGGAGCTGTTTTATGTCTGAGAAAAAAAGAATTTTTTCCGTTGATTTTTGCTGCGTTATAGGCTTGATATTAATGCTTGGATTTCACTTTTTTCAGCGAAGCGGAATACAGGATGTGCCTGTTGCAACAGGTGCGGCAGGAATAGCAATTCATTCACTAAGATGGCTTTGCATGGCAGGATATCCGCTTATTCTAATGTTAAGCGGTGCTGTCTTTCTGAGAGAGGAATTTTCATATACGCAGTACAGAGGCTTTGCGAAAATACTTTACTGCGTTGTTATAGGATTTTTTGCGGTTAAATATCTCGGCGGAGCTGAAGTAGGTGCAATGAATAACAGTGTACCTATCTATCATTACAGCGGAATCGAATTTGCAGAGCTTTATGCATTTATACTGCTTGCATCGCCTTTCCTCAACTGTGCTTATCAGGGACTGCCGAATAATAAGGCAAGATTTGCTCTTATTGCGGTTATGTCGGTTATAACATCGCTGCCTGATATGCTGATTATCAACGATATGCGATTGATTTCGGGAATGTTCAGAGCGTTTTATCCCGTTACAATATACTTTATAGGTGCATATATTTACGATAACAGAAAAAATTCAGATATGCTCAGTTCATTTGTGCTTCTGATTTCAATGTGTCTTGCACAGGCGATTTTTTCGTATACGGATACTGTGAATAATGGCGGAATTTTTATGTGCAAGCGTCTTGACAGCTATGCATCTCTTGCGGTTATTATTTCGGCAGGAGCAATATTTTCAATGTTCTGTAATATAAATATAAAGGGCGCAAAAATAAGATGCGTATTCCGTGAGCTTTCAAGATGTGCTATGATAATAATTATGCTTTGCGGATATGCTGAGAATAAGGTGCTTATTGAGCTTCTTGATGAAATGCAGGATTTCTCGTATATGAAGTATTTTATTCCATATCTGTGCATAATAGTTATATTGATGTTTGCGGGTGCGTTTGTGTTTATGCTTCCGTTTACGATTGTGAGAATGATGATTCTGAAAAATCGTGAGGAACAGTCAGAATATGATGATGAGGAGTATTCTGATGAGGATTATTCCGACGATTCCGATGATGAAGAATTATCAGATGAAGAAGATGAAGCTGAAACCGATTCTGAATATGAAGAAGAGAATAGTTCTGAATATGAAGCTGAATCAGCACCTGCATTTGAAACTGAAATCGAAGACGCAACAGAGGCTGTTATTTCAGAAAAAGCTGAAATTCACTATGAAGAGAAAAAAGAGGTAAAGCTTCCGCCTTTGAAGCCGAAGAAGCCTGCAACATTTGACAGCGTGATGACGGAATATACAAAGGGCTACCATTCCGCAACTCCGCCTGATGATGTTGATAAGCTGATTGAGCTTATTATGTCAGGCAAATAATAGTATAAAGGAAAAATATATGAATCTACTTTTTATCGGAGATGTTGTCGGAAAAAGCGGATGCGATTTTCTGGCCAAAAAGCTAAATCAGATTAAACGTGAATATAATATTGATGTAACTGTTGTAAACGGAGAAAATTCCGCAAACGGAAACGGTATAACTGCTTCATCGGCTGAATCTATACTCAATTGCGGTGTTGATGTCATTACAACGGGAAATCATGCATTTAAGCGTCGTGAATCTATGGAAATATTCGATAATGATGTGATAATCCGCCCGTATAATTATCCTGAGGGCTGTATCGGCAAGGGGATATGCGTGCTTGATATGGGAATGTGTAGAATTGCAGTTGTAAATCTTATGGGGACTGTTTATCTTGATCCGCTTGATAATCCTTTTACTGCGGCAGATCAGATACTGGAACAGCTTGATACTCCGAATATATTTGTTGATTTTCATGCAGAGGCTACCGCAGAGAAAAAGGCAATGGGGTATCATCTTGCGGGCAAGGTTACAGCTGTTCTCGGCACTCATACTCACGTTCAGACGGCAGATGAAACTATCCTTGAGGGGCATACGGCATATATAACGGATGTAGGAATGACAGGGCCTGAAAATTCCGTTCTCGGAGTTGCGGTTAAGCCTGCGGTTGACAGACTGCGGTTTCGTTTCCCTGTGCGCTTTGTTGAAGCTGAGGGAGAGTGTTTCCTGAATGGTGTTGTAATAAATTTTGACAATAAAACTGGCAAATGTAACAAAATCGACAGGATTATTATAAGATAGTATACAAAATTTCAAAAAACTATTGCAATTTATAGTAAAAGGTTGTATAATGAAAGCATAGAGAAAGCCTAATGGCATAAGTCTTCACACTACATTTTCAATATTTTATCCAGGAGGGTTACATTATGGAAATTTTAAAAGTATCTTCACATTCATCTCCTAACTCAGTTGCAGGTGCAATTGCAGGCGTTATCAGAGAGCAGAAGGCTGTTGAAGTTCAGGCTGTCGGTGCTGGTGCTTCAAATCAGGCTATCAAGGCTATCGCTATTGCGAGAGGCTATCTTGCTCCGATTGGAATTGATTTGATTTGTATTCCTGCTTTTGCTAACATTCAGATTGACGGCGAAGAAAGAACTGCCATTAAATTAATTTGCGAACAGAGATGACGATTTTCAACCGCACTTTCGGGTGCGGTTGTTTTTTTATTTTTGTACACTTTTGCAGTTTGTTCTTCCTAATATATAATCGACGGATACATTATAGAAATCGGCGAGAATAAGCAGATGTTCGACAGGGATTGTTCTTACACCGCGTTCATATCTCGAATATACAGTCTGGCTTGTGAAAAGAATATTTGCAATATCAGTCTGATTAAGCTCCATATCCTCTCTTAAATCTTTTAATCTTTGAAAATACATAAAAAAACACCCTTTTATTTGTTAAATATGTAGAATTATCTTTTAGTACCGTTTGATACTATTGACGAGATGTGTCAAATGATGTATAATTTCGGTAGTTAAGACCATTTGATACTATAAACTGTAGCATATTTTTATTGACTGATGCGTGCGTTATGACCATTTGGGACTATCGTAAATGTTGTATAGTTGCGTAACAATGGTAATGACAAAAATTTTATAAGAAATGGGGTATTTTAAATGGAAAATAACACAGAAAACAAAGGAGTAGGTCTTGCGGTTGCGTCAATGGTGCTTGGTATATGTGCATTGGTATTCAGCTGTTGTTTTTATTACATTTCCATTCCGTGTGCTTTAATAGGCGTCATTCTTGGCGGAGTGAGCATTTCGCAACATAAAGGCGGAAAAGGTATGGCTATTGCAGGTCTTGTAACAGGTATTATCAGTCTTGTTCCTTCTGTAATAGTTATTGTTATTGGTGGTTCGATTCTTGCTGAGCTTGGAATGTGATGAATAAAAAGACAGGGATAGGTAAAAAGAACGCTATATGTTTTACGATTTGCCTTTCTGTAATATCATTGATTATATTTCTTGTTATAAATAAAGATAATATTATAAAAATTACAGAAATTTTCCCTAAATGTACTTTCTATCGGGTTACAGGGTTAATGTGTCCTGCTTGTGGAAACACAAGAAGCGTAATTGCTTTGCTCAGAGGTGATATTGTTTTGTCACTGAGGTATAACGCTGTTCCGATAGTAATCATTATTCTTTCATGTGTTGCATATCTGGAGCTTTTCACATTCAGTGTAGGCAGCCATATAAAAATTTTTCCGAGAAGCTTCTTTTTCTTGTATTTTCTGCTTTTATCGGCAGTTATATACTTTATAGCTCGTAATTTCTTTCCGATTTAGCTTATACTGAATAAATTTAAACCGCACTTTCGGGTGCGGTTGTTTTTTTATAAAAACGGAAAAAGTTGTTGCTTTTAAATTAATTTAAGGTATTGTAAAAGCGTAAAAAGTGTGGTATAATAAAGTTTGAATATTGATGAAGGAGTGTTGCAAAGTGATAAATATTGAAAACCATATCGGAAAAATCGTAATTTCAGAAAATTATCTGAGAGAGCTTGTCGAAAATACCGTTACAAATTGTTTCGGAGTTGCCGACGTTTGCAATGTAAGTACATTAAGCTCTGCTATTGCAGCTATAACCGGAAAAAGTCTTGATAAAAACAAAGGTGTTGACATATATCTTGATAAGAAAGACAATTTGATTATCGACCTTCATATAAAAGTAACTTATGGCACAAATATAAATGCTGTTTCAAAGAGTATTTCTCATAAGGTTGCATTTGCGGTTGAAGAGTCAATCGGTATTCCTGTTCATCAGGTCAACGTTTTCGTTGATGATATGAATTGTTAGAATTGGAGGAAAATTTGTGATAAATGGCAGTTTGCTAAGAGATGCGTTTATTTCGGGTGCTGTTACGATTGCGAACAAAAAGCGTGAAGTAGACGAGCTTAATGTATACCCTGTGCCTGACGGAGATACAGGTACAAATATGTCTATGACAATGAGTGCCGCTGTTGCAGAGCTTAAAAGACTTGGCGATAAGGTAACTGCGTCAGAGGTTGCTTCTGTAACTGCTTCTGCACTTCTGAGAGGTGCAAGAGGTAATTCGGGCGTTATTCTCTCACTTATATTCAGAGGCTTTGCAAAAGGTCTTGCAGGCTGTGATGAGGCAGGCTGTGAGGATATTGCAAATGCGCTTGAACTTGGTGTTGATGCGGCGTATAAGGCTGTAATGAAGCCGACTGAGGGTACAATCCTCACAGTTTCAAAGGCGGCGGCTATAAAGGCACAGGAAATTGCAAAATCAACCAATGATACTACTGTTTTGTGGCAGGAGGTTTGTGCTGAGGCAGATGCAATGCTTCAGAAAACACCTGATATGCTTCCTGTTCTTAAAAAGGCGGGAGTTGTTGACGCAGGCGGTCAGGGGCTTGTAATAATCTTCAATGCTATTCTTGATGTACTCAAAGGCGGAAAAATTGCCGAAGCTGAGGAGAAAAATACAAGCGAAGCATCAAAGGATAGCTTTGCAACCGCTGTAAGTGAATATGACGAAGAAATCAACTTCACATACTGTACAGAATATATAATTCAGAAATCAGATAAAGCGGCTGACCCAACAAAGCTCAGAGCTTATCTTGAAACTATCGGTGACTGTGTAGTTGTTGTTGATGATGATGATATAATCAAGGTTCATGTTCATACTGATAATCCGGGACTTGCAATTCAGAAGGCTCTTGAATTCGGTGCTTTCATAAATGACCCTAAGCCGAAGATTGAGAATATGAAAATACAGCACGAAAATAAGGTTAAGGAAGTAAAAGCGGCTGACGAGGCTGGATTTGTTCCTGCCGAACCTGAAAAGGAATTCGGTTTTGTTGCAGTTGCGGCAGGTCATGGTGTTGAATCGATGTTTACAGACCTTGGCGTTGATGTTGTTGTAAGAGGCGGACAGACAATGAATCCTGCAACAGATGACATCCTCAAGGCAATTCAGTCTACACCTGCACATACTGTTTTCGTTCTTCCGAATAACAAAAATATCATTATGGCGGCAGAACAGGCTGTAAAGCTTGCTGACAGAAAGGTATGCGTTCTCCAGACAAGAACAATTCCGCAGGGAATTTCAGCTATGCTCGCGTTTGATGAAAGTCTTGATTTTGCAGAAAACAGAATTGCTATGACAAAGGCATTTGAAAAGGTTGCAACAGGACAGATTACCTTTGCGGCAAGAGATTCTGATTATGAGGGACATTCAATCAAGCAGGGTGAAATTTTAGCTCTTGATAACGGAAAGCTTGCATTTACTGATAAGGATGTAAACAAGGCAACTGTAAAGCTTGTGAAGCGTCTTGTAAAGGGTGATTCGAGCTATGTTACACTTATTTACGGTGCTGATGTAACGGAAGAAAATGCAGAAAAGCTCCAGCAGCTCGTACAGTCCAAGCTTGGAGATAAGGTTGATGTTATGCTTGTAAACGGCGGTCAACCTGTATATTATTACATTATTTCTGTAGAATAATAATTATATAATCAATGAGGGCAACGGATAAAAGCTCCGATGCCCTTGAATTTTTATAATAGAGGAGGTAAGTGTGTGACAAAACTTTTCGAGAATATACAATATCTTAAAGGCGTGGGAAGTGCAAGAGCTGAAAAATATGCAAAGCTCGGAATTGAAACCCCTTATGAATTGCTTTATTATATTCCGAGAAAATATCTTGATTATCGAAATTATGTGCCTGTTTCGCAGGCTGTTATGAATGAGAATAATGTTTTAAAGCTTACTGTCACACGAAAACTTGCTCCTCAGCGTGTGCGCGGCGGTATGATGATATATAAGGCGGCGGCTACCGACGGTATAAACGATATTCTTATAGTTATATACAATAATTTTTACGGCTTCAATGCGCTTAAAGAGAATTGTGAGTATTATATGTACGGCAAAGTTACGGGAAATTTTATCCGTCGAGAAATATCTGCGCCGCAGTTTATAAAAGCTGACAGTAATGTTCTTATTCAGCCGATATATCATCTCACGACAGGACTATCGACTAATATAATCCGCACGAATATAAAACAGGCAGTAGAGATTATGCTTGAAGAGCCTTTTGAATCGCTTACGAATGAAATCCGTGAGCAATATGATTTATGCGGATTAAGCTATGCGTTGAAGAATATTCATTTTCCGTCAAGTACAGAAGCAGCTGAAGCGGCGAGAAACAGGCTTGCTTTTGATGAACTTTTAACGCTTCAGCTTGGAATGTCAATGATGAAAACAAACAGCCGAAGAAAAACATCCTGTCAGATGGATGATTCAAAATCAATAGAGAAATATATTGACACATTACCATTTGAACTGACAGAAGCGCAGACGAATGCAGTAAATGAAATCATTGCTGATTTGTGTCGTGATGTACCTATGAACAGGCTTTTGCAGGGAGATGTAGGAAGCGGAAAGACGGCTGTTGCGGCGGCGGCATGCTATTTTGCATTTGAAAACGATATGCAGTCTGCTCTTATGGCACCTACTGAAATACTTGCGCTGCAGCATTATAATACACTTTCGCAGTTTTTAGAGCCGCTTGGAGTAAATGTATGTCTGCTTACAGGCTCGCTTACTCCGAAGAAAAAAATTACTGTAAAGGAGAAAATCGCAAGCGGAGAAGTGAACGTTGTTGTCGGGACTCATGCGATAATACAGAGCGATACGATTTTTCAGAAGCTTGGTCTTGTTATAACGGATGAACAGCATAGATTCGGCGTTGCACAGAGAACTGCTCTTGCTGAAAAGGGCGACGCTCCGCATAAGCTTGTAATGTCCGCAACTCCGATACCGAGAACACTTGCACTTATTATTTACGGTGACCTCGATATTTCCGTTATAAATCAGCTCCCGAAGGGCAGAAAACCTGTTGCAACTTATGCTGTTACAGGAAAAATGCGCCAGAGAGCGTTCAACTATGTGAAAAAAGCTCTTGATGAGGGCAGACAGGCTTATGTCGTGTGCCCTATGATTGAGGACAGCGAGAGTGATTTGCTTGCTGTTAAATCGTATGCTGAAATGGCGGCAAAAGAGCTTTTAAGCGGATATTCAATTGAGCTTCTGCATGGAAAAATGAACTCTGCAGAAAAAGAAAAGGTTATGAAACGCTTTAAAAACGGTGAAGTTCAGGTGCTGATCTGTACGACTGTCGTAGAAGTAGGCGTGGATGTTCCGAATGCAACTGTAATGGTGATTGAAAATGCTGAAAGATTTGGTCTTTCGCAGCTTCATCAGTTGAGAGGCCGTGTAGGCAGAGGGGAATATGAAAGCTCGTGTATACTTATTACAGACAATACGGGAGAAGAATGTAAGCACAGAATGAAAACAATGTGCAAGACGACTGATGGGTTTAAGATATCCGAGGAGGATTTAAGACTCAGAGGTCCCGGAGATTTCTTTGGAAGCAAACAACACGGACTTCCTCCGCTTAAAATAGCAGACATTGCTGTCAACATGGAACTTATGAGTAAGGCACAGCAATGTGCAAGAGAAATTTTAAGTGCCGATCCGTTTCTTGACAAGCCTGAACATCGTGTGCTGAAAATGGATACAATAAGGCTTTTCAGAAAAGAAATTATCGGCTGAAATGACGAAATACAGCCTTTTAAAAATTTTTTTGAATTTTTTTGAAAAAATGCTTGACAAACGTATTTCATTGTGATATAATTAATACTGTCGTCAGGAGATGACACGAGAAAATAAGATGAATGGGAGCTTAGCTCAGCTGGGAGAGCATCTGCCTTACAAGCAGAGGGTCACAGGTTCGAGCCCTGTAGTTCCCACCATCGTGGCCCGGTAGTTCAGTTGGTTAGAACGCCAGCCTGTCACGCTGGAGGTCGTGAG
>JAFWWU010000046.1 GCA_017523285.1 Ruminococcus sp. | reverse complement strand
TACGCACCGACTTTTATTTTTATAAGTTACTGTCACCCGATGACATTCTACTGTCACCCAAAACAGTTTTACCGTCACCCTTTTGAGAGTTACCGGCACCCGAATCATTACTGTCATTAAACTCAAACAACGCAGATTCGACATTCTCAATATTTTCGGGTGCCGGTAGAATGTATAACCACCCTCTACAGCATTTTACTGTCACTACTGGCACCCGATATATATAAATCAAGCGTGACAGTAACTTTAATCCGTGACGGTAACTTTGTAATACAGATTCTACTGACACGCTTTTACAACTTAGAAAAACATACTCTAATATATTACCGCTGAGAAATACAAAAAACGAACTGCTTTTGTCTAATTATAAATTTCGATTGCAAAAATTATCGGTTTGTGTTACAATGTGAGTAATATTTAAACGGGTGGTGACGGAAATGATATATATTTATTTGTCGGCTCTTGAAACTGATGAAGATAGAATTCAATTTGAAGATATTTACAGAAAATATAAGAACCGAATGTATAAATTCGCTATTAGCATTTTGCAGAATAAAGAAGATGCAGAAGATGTGATTCATCAGGCATTCTTGATAATTGCGAATAGTTTTGAGAAAACCAAGCCTTTTTCCTGGTTTTTAATTAAGATAAAGTCCCCGTCGCACTGTAGGTTAATGATAAATCTTTTGAAATAATGTTGGTAGTAATACCTAAAATCTTATATTTCATAGTTACTGTCCCATAAGCTGTATTTCCGCTTTTTGAACACGAATGGCTTGACATATGCCAATTATCATTTGAAATAGTGTATGAATCAGATACTGCTGTACAGCTTGAACTTGAACCGGTATAAGAGAATGTACCTGTTATTTTATATGTCCATTGTGTTTCACCACTTGAATTTTTATATGTAGTTGTTTTACTTCCACTTTTAACAGTAGCTCTTGAATTATTAACATCTTCATTAATTGTAATAATCATATAAGAACCATCATCAAAATACTCTATTGAATAATCTGTGCTATTATTATTACTACTATCTGCATAAACAGGAAAAGAATAACTGCTTATAAATAACGCAATTATAATACATACTCCTTTATTCTTCTATAATTGTTTCTTCGATAATTCCTTCATCCGTAATTGAATTTTCAAAATATCCATGATTAGCTTCATGTGCATCAATAAATACAGCAACAAAAGTAATGGCAACAATTATTAAACATATAATTATTCCAATAATTACCAATTTAACAATGGTTGTTCGTCTTTTAATATGTACAGCTGATTCGTTTTCAAGAAATTCATTAGCTATTTCCTGTGGAGTACCCATGTTTTTTTGAAGCTCATCATAACTTGCATCAGGATTATCTTTCAAAAACTCTTCGATGTTATCGTCAAAAGACTTAAGAAATTTTCTTTTTTGCGAATCTTTGCAGACAAGTAATTTTTTTATCTGTTTCAGATATTGTTTTCGTTCTCGTTCAGTAATTCGCATTTTTTATCCTCCTGATACTCAAGAATATTTGTGATACCTTCGGTAATAAGCTGATATTCTGTTTTGATTTCTTCAAGATACTTTTTACCTTCTTCTGTTATATGATAATAAACACGCGTACGTCGACGACCAACTAGAACTTGTTCGTCGGTTATCAAACCCTTATCAATCATACGATACAAAATAGGATACATTGAACCATCTTTAAGTATGAACTTTTCATTGCTGCGGATTTTCATTTCCTGTAGCAATTCATAACCATACATTTTTCTTTCAAGCAACAGATGAAGCATTATCATTTCAACGGTGCCTTTTTTTAAATTTTCACGAATTTGCATTCGAAACGTTTCCTTTCTTGTGATTATTTACAAATCACTGTCGACGATTTTATTGTATCAAACGAAAATTGTCTTGTCAATACTGAACAGCACAAGATATACTTGACACAAGACATGAATTGTTGTATACTATGATTGAAAAGAAGAATATTTCCGAAAGGTTGTGATTAAAATGAAGATATAATTTATTCACCACAAGTAAAAACTATTATTAAAATATGAGCAGATGTTATTATAATTAATCAAATGGTATAATTTAAAATGTGTGAGGAGGAAATATTATGAAAAAGCTAAAGAAATTATCGGCATTTATTATCGCACTTGGTATGTTATCGGTAACGACATTACCTTATTCTGTATCGGCACTTGAAAATACCGTTACATCTGATAATCCGATATCAGAAGAAGTAAAGAACTACCCTAAAAACTGGACGTACTATAAAACTGTTTCAGATGAAGAAGTATATGAAGAATATAAGAATTACTGGATATCACATGGATATGGCGAACGCTACAACTGGGACGATAAAGACAGTGTAATTCAATCATTTTTTAGTGCGTTAAAAAATGATAATACGGATCCAAAGCGCTTTAAAATTTATTATGATTACGATTTGCTTGACGCCGAAGAATCGAATTTTATTTATAAACTTTATATTGATATGCTTATTGATATGGATGATGCTTACTATAGCTATTTCGGATTTAATGATGAGGATGTATTCGCTTGTCAAATTGATATAGATGGATATAAATGTGATTCAGAAAATAATGTAATACCCGGAACTATTCAAGGAATTAATTTCAGAGTAAACATGTTAGAGCATATGGGCTCTTCGGAACTTTTGTATGACGATATTTCGGATGTCTATACCTATATGAGGAAACATCTCACACTTATAAATTCTGAATTTGGAGAAAAGTATTCAAAGGGTAATATGATACATCCTGTATATATTAATCATTCAGTTTTACCGCAAGAACCTACGACAACAACTACAACTTATACAGTTCTTGGTGATACAAATTGTGATGGAACAGTCGACATTTCAGATGCCATCCTTGCAAAAGCATGGCTTCTTAATAATGAAAAATATATAATTTCTGAACAAGGTATAAAGAATGCGGATGTTATCGGCAATAATGGAATAAACACTCAGGATGCCCTTGCAATACAGCAATATGCAGTAGGTCTGATTGATACTTTCTAAATAAATATGATTATAATACCTCCGCTGAACAATCAGCGGAGGTATTATGCAAACTAAGGATGTGAATAAAAAATAATAAGCTTAAATGGACAAAAATATATTTCCGAAGAATTATATTTAAGTGAGATAACAAACTCTTTATTAAAATTAGGATTCAGCCCTAAACTAAAAGGCTTTATTTATGTAAAAGAAGCTATTTATTATTATTCGGAAATATCGTTTGTAAGTAATATTCGAAATGAGGTTTATACAAAAGTTGCTGAAAAATACAATGTAAGCATAACAAGCTTAAACCATTCAATAAAGAAAGCAATTGAGGAAACTTGGTATGGTCCTGCATTTAATCGTGACCATGAGCTTTTTAATTGTGCATACATAAAGACAAGCTATCCTCCAACAAATATTGAATTTATTGCGAATATGTCAGAATGTATTAAATTGAATATTACAAAAAGATTTTTAAACAAATAACAAGTTGAATTATTTATGCTCTACATTTATTTAACTGCAATAATTACTTCATTCACCCCAGTTTATTCTTACATAATAATTACTATAATAATAGCTTGCTTAAACCAGTCGTGAATTAATTATATTGTCAAAATCTATTGACGAACTTAAAATAACAATAAAAAACTATTATTAAATAAGGTGAAAAATATTTATGTCTTTAAAAAAATGTCCCGAATGTCATAAAAAAGTATCGGATCAAGCTACACATTGTGTTAAATGCGGTTATCCTTTTAGAAAAAACAAAGTGGTACACATGCATATACCCGAATTAGAAGATATGAGAGCTATATTAAAAGGAATTAATAAAAATTTAGAAGAAATGAAGCATAGTGATATTGATGAAAATTCTATTTCAATTACCTTTTTCAAAGGCGGTATAGTTGCTTTACTTGTGATTGCTTTTTTAATTCTATTAATAGCTGCAGCAATAAGCATATTTGATATTTTTTCTGAAGTGTCTATTTTATGTGTCTTATTTTCAAGTGTTTTTGTTGCAGCGTTAGTATCAATGATTACTTTAATCCCTTTATCCAATTTAGAAAAAAATACTCCAAAAAAGAAAAAAACAATTAAATGCATATCCGTTATTTGCTGCATAGTAATATGTGTGTATATAGTAATATCCTCAATAATAATGCTTATATCTGATATGTTAATTCATGACCAGAATTTAATGACATGCTCAATTTTACATATGATATTTGGTGGATTAGGATTTTTAATATCATTAATGATACAGGAAGTCTGGCATACAAAAGATAAGCCATTTATATTTGCGTTTATTTCACTTGTATGGGCTCTTATTGTTGGAATTATTACATAATAATAAAACTGTTGATATTGAAAATACTAGAAATACTTCAGCAAAATACAGATAAACCTAATTTGATGACTACTTCAGAAATCTGTCAACGATTAAGTGAAATTGATATCCTATGTAATCGCAGAATCTTTACTTGAGAAATTACACTATTGAATGAACACGGATATGAAATACAATCATGATATATCGATAAAGTAAAAGGTTATTATATTTCAGAGCCAACTTTCAGCATACCTGAACTGAAAGCTCTGATAGATGCGGTGGAAGCGTCTCACCTGTTGACAGAGAGTAAAACAAAGGAGCTGATTGACAAAATAACAGCACTTGCAGGAAGCAATCATGCTGAGGTATTGAAATGAAAGCGATTAATCATTTCTTATAAAGAAAAATCAAGTAATAAAATATTGTCGACTATTTTGTCATTTTGTCAATAATCAACAAACATATTGCGATAATATGAATTTATAAAAAATAATATTGATTTATGTCAAAATATTTGGTATAATTTAATAGAATAGTATATTAAAGCGTTATTGCGATAATATATTCTTAATTCATAATACAAATATTTGTAAGGAGCGATTTTATGATAAGAAAAACACTAAGTTTATTTTTATGTGCTGTTATGCTTTTAGGTGTGATGTGTGGTTGTGACAGAACTCCAAACAAAAAGGATGAATATAAATCACTTGATACCGTTAAGGCAGCAGAAGTGGCTTTGGAATATATGAACAATAAATATGATAAAGAATTCCAAGTTGTTAGTAGCGAAAAGGATGCAAGTCACAGCATTGTGCCCGGCGTAATTCAGGATTGTTGGTGTGATGTTGAGTTTAAAATTAAAGATTCAGAATCAGACGAAACATATACAGTTCGTGTCGCCAATACTGAAAATGAAGAAGAATATACTATTAAATGGGATAATTATATGACCACTATTGCAACTACTCTAGTAGAAAGAGAAATTAATAGTATAATTTCTGAAATGAAACTTAGTGATTATTTTATATATTTATGGGATATCGGTGAAAAAGGTGTAGGCGGTACTGTAGGGAATAAGGGGTTTAAACCTAATTTCCATATTGATATTGAGAATGATACACTAAGTTCTGTTATGGAGAAAAATGAAATGTGGGTCTGCTTTAACTTGTATCTTCCTGAATCTGATTATAATAAGAGTCTTGTATCTGATTTTGAAAAAACTTTAAAATCGGTCATGTCACATGAAAACTTAGACGATTATGTCAGTGTATCAGTTTTGTTTTTCGATGATGATTACTATTCTGAAATTAAAAAAATTAATGAAAATGGGAGTGAACTTCCACTAAATCATGAGTATAAAGCGATACACGAAGATGTTATAAAATTAAATTAAAATATATTAAGGAGAATTAATTATGAGCTTATCGAACAAACAACTTATATTACTTGATGCACTGGCGTATTATTCAGCTTTTTCTGATATTAAAGTGCTTTCCAATAAAGACACTGTAGCGGATGTTATTGAATATATTGAATACAACAATGAAAAAACCTGCTTTAATGGCGTCTTAGAATTAAGTGATAAAGAATTGGGAATGAATAAAATTCTTGATTGGATTAAATCTGATTCTGTTCTTTCAAGATTAGTTGTCGTTTATCCTGGCAAAGACTATGATATGACTACAACAGCTTCCGTATGTCTGGTTGACCCCAAAACAAATGAAGTATATGTGATTTTCGGTGGCAATTATGCTCAAGGTGAATATGAATATAATGGTAAAGAAATGAGTACATGGGCAGATAATTTTGTAGGAGCATTTGTAAGTGATACCGAAGAACAGAAGCGTGCCTTGGATTTTTACGATAATGCAATTAATGTTGCGAGAGATTATTTAAGTACTAAAGATGAAAAATACAAGGATGAGAAACTTGAAATTATAGTCAGTGGTCATTCTACTGCAGGTAACCAAGCACAATATGTAACCATTGCTTTTGATGGCGAAGAAAAAAATGATGTTACAAGATGTGTTTCTGTTGATGGCCAAGGGTTTTCACAAGCTTTTTTAGATGAATATGCGGAGCAAATTGAAGAAAGAGCTGATAAAATCACAAGTATACTACCTTCTTCAAGTATTGTTGGAGCATTAATGCATAAGATTCCGGGTGCTTATCAACTTGTAGTTGATATCGATTGCATACCTTCATCCATGTCTAATATAAACGGTCTTGAAAGTCTAGTAATGACACATATGCCCTATGAACTTTTGGATGAAGAAGGAAATTTAAAAAAATTAGGAACACCAGATGCACTTTCACTATATATTAATGAATTGACTACACGAATTGTTGCTAACATTTGTAAAGATGATAGTTTTAATTTGAATTCTGTTCTTGAACAATTAAGACCTGTTTTAATTAAGGTGTTTGATAATCAAATTAAAGCAACTGATATAAATATAAAGGATTGCATAAACGATGAAACAAAACAGTTTGTTGAAAATATTGTAAATCAATTGTCAAATGAATTTGATCTTCAGATAGATTTTGATGCAGATTTATTATCTTTGAATATTAAAGCAGTTCTAGTTTCAGGTAAGATCTGTCTTATAACACAAGATTTCACTTCATTTTTAATAACATTAACCCCATTGGTCAGTTTAGCTTGTAATGCTTATAACTTGTATAATGATATACAAGTTATTGACGAGTTTGTACAAGATAAACTCAAATATATCAACAGTAAATATAGTTTGGATGAATATGAAGATTTTTACCAGCACAGCCAATCATATGTAGAATGGATACAACATGAAATTGACACTGAGGATGTTCGATTTTTCTCTCTTGATGTCGCGGTGGAAGAAATAACCTCAGGTAACAAAAATGATAGTATCAATGTAGGATTGCCATCAGGAGATATCTATGGCGGAGGCGGTAATGATGCTATTACCTGCTATCATTTAGCTTCAGGAAAACTTCATGGTGGGGATGGTCACGATTTTTTAATTGGTGGTTCCAACACTGATTATCTTTATGGAGATGCTGGGGATGACTTTTTGCAAGGAAATAACGGAAACGATAATATATACGGTGGTAAAGGAAATGATATTCTTCTAGGTGCATCTGATTTAAATGGAAATGGTGATAGTAACATTGAACAAAATCTCTTAATTGGTGGCGAAGGAAATGATAAAATATATGGTAGCAATGACAACGACATAATCTATGGTGACAGTGATTCAAAAAACACGCTTATTGATGATGGGGATGATCTAATTTTTGGTTATGCTGGAGATGATAATATTTGGAGTGGCGCTGGTAATGATATTATTCATGGCGGTGCTAATAATGATCACATTTTTGGTGGTGCAGGCAACGATATAATTAACGGTGACGGATATAACTCTGAAGGAGAAGCACTTCCTTTATCTCAAGCAGGAAATGACGTTATTGAAGGTAATTCAGGTAACGATATTATTAACGGCGGATACGGCGATGATGAATTAGACGGTGGAACAGACGATGATTATTTATTCGGCGAAGGCGGAAATGATGATCTGTATGGTGGTAATGGTTTTGATTATCTTGAAGGTGGTATAGATAAGGACAAACTCTATGGCGGTGAAGGCGATGACCTCTTAAATGGTGGTCATGACGATGACGAACTTTATGGCAATGCAGGAAACGATACATATGTTTTCAACAAGTATTTCGGAAATGATTTTCTGTTTGATATAAGAGGTAACAGTACGGTTTATTTTGAAGAAAGAAGCAGAGCCGACTTTAGTCTTGAACATACTGATGATACAAGCAAGTCCATCAAGCTTATAACCAATGATTCAAGTAATAGTTTAATTATTTCTTACTATCTTGAACATAAAGAACAATTTGTATTCAAGTTTGAAAATGACGGAGATACTGCATATAAGCTTATAGAAAATGATAATGGTTCATTTGCGTTTGAACAGCTTCCTGAACATTCCTCAAGTAATTGGCATGGAACACATGATGGTGATTCATCAGGAGGCAGCATACTTGACAGCTTAAGAAATGAGTCGTTCACCATACATACTACAGATTATGGAACAGCAACAAAGGTACAACCACCGAGAGATCCACTTGTAATAGATCTTAATGGCGACTATGTTCATCCAACAGATGTTGAAAATGGTGTTCATTTTGATATTGATAACAATGGATTTGCTGAAAAAAGCGAATGGATTGATAATATTGATGGTTTTCTCGTGTATGATCGCGATGGTGATGAAAAAATCACTAACGGAACAGAATTGTTTAGTGATCAGGTTATTTTACCTGATGGTACAAAATCAACAGATGGCTTTGAGGTTTTAAAATCTTTTGATACAAATCAAGATGGAATCATCAACAAGGATGATGATAAATTCATTGCTCTGCGCATATGGGTGGACAAAGATCATAATGGTAAAACATACAAACCTGAAAATGGTGAAAAATTTGATCCTGAAAAACAAGAATTATTCACACTTGACGAAAAAGGAATAGTTTCTATCAGCACTGAATATGTATCTGATTCAGAACGTCAAAATGATTTAGTTGCAGAAGTAAGATATGAAAATGGTAATACAACAACTATATCAGAACATTGGTTTGATGCAATTACATCTGATACACAGGAAATCAAGCCTGATAGCATTGATGATGATTTTACTTCTTTCGGAAATATGCATAGTTTGAGTTACGCTCTTGAAGAAGATGAAACAGGATATCTTAAAAATATGATTGAGACATTCCGTTCTTCAAGTGATTATGTAGAAAAAAGAGTTATCACACGAAATATTCTTTACTTTATTACAGGTGCAACAGATATTGATAAAAATTCAAGAGGTGGTAGCGTTGATGCAAGAAACCTACATGTTATTGAAACGATAATGGGTGTGGATAAGTTTGAAGGTGCTGATGGCAGTTCAACTCCAAATTCAAATGCTGCTCCTATTCTTAATAAGTTATATGCAGATTTTGAAGAACTGTATTTCAATCTTTTGAATGATAATTCATACACAGCAGATTACATAGGATTAATCACCGAAGAATATGATGAAAACAATGACCGTGTTGTTCTTGATCTTTCATTAATTTTCAAGAAAATCGATAAACATATTGCTAGTGGTGACAATATGGATAGCGTGATTGTTGATGTAAGTTCATTCTTCAATAATTATGATAAGGTCTTCGGAACCAGTTATTTAAGCAATGTTAAGGAGCATTATTCCGATAAATCAGATATCATAAATCAAATGCTTAATTCAACACTCATTACAGGAACAAACAACAATGATAAGATTAGTGCAACAAACAGCAACGAAATAATCTGGGGCGATTCCGGCAATGACACAATCAACGCTGGCAACGGCAACGACTTCATCTACGGCGGCGCAGGCGATGACACAATGAACGGCGGCGACGGTAACGATAGCTACTATATTGAAGCAAACCACGGAAACGATGTAATCAGAGATACACTCGGTGACAACAAGATATACTTCACAGGCGAACTCAGTGCTGACGATTATGAAGCATCAATCAACGCTAAGCTTGGCTTTGTTCTCACAAATAAAGAAACAGGCGAAACCATTTCACTTCCGGATTTCCTGATTAATCCGCTTAACTACAATTTCAATTTTGTAGGCGGCTCAGATACTGATGAAAGTATTACAAATCGTGAAGTATTTGAAGGCACAGCTACAGACGATTATATTGAAACAGGAGATGGTTTCAATATTTCCTACGGTGGAGATGGTAACGATACTCTCGCAGGTGGCAAGGATATTGACTTTATGTACGGCGGAAACGGTGACGATCTTCTTCTCGGACGTAACGGTGTAAATGTACTCTTCGGCGAAGAAGATAACGACACCATTTATGATGGTGATCATGGTTCATACCTCAACGGTGGAAACGGTGATGATATGCTCTATGGCGGCGGCGGTGCTGATGTTCTTGATGGTGGCGCAGGTAATGACTACTTACAGGCTGACCATGGAAATGATACATACATTTTCGGTAAAGGTTATGATACCGATACAATCAATGCATCTTCCGACGTAAATACAATTATCATCAAGGGCTATAGTGCTTCATCAATGATAAATACAAGAAATGTTAATAACGACCTTATTATTCACTTTGGCTCTGAGGATTCAACAGATTGTCTTATCGTTGACCACTTCTTCGATTATAACAGCAACCGTGATATCAGATTCGAGTTTGAAAATGGTACAGTTCTTGGTCAGTATGACATCAAGGCTACATTTGCACCAATTGAGGGTACAGAAAACAGCGACTGGCTGGGAATTCAGACAAATGAGGATATTATTTACCGTGGTTATGACGGTCACGATGGTATCGGTGCAGGAAACGGCAATGATACACTTGATGGTGGTACAGGCAATGACGTTCTCAATGGCGGTAACGGTACTGATACATATATTTTTGCTAAGGGCTACGGCAACGATTCTGTAAACGAATGGGGTACAGATAAGAGCATAATCAAGTTTACTGATATCAACTCGGATGAAGTTACTATCGTTGACCAGTGGGGCAATCTCCTTGTAACAGTAAACGATACAGAAGATACGCTCACTATCAATAGCTTCAAATGGGGACAGAGCACATATTCATTTGAATTTGCAGACGGTGCAATTGCTTCTGTAAATAAGGATACATTTGAACTTGAATTCAGCAAACTTCCTGATATTCCTGAAGTAAGTGAAGATGAAATTGCACAGTCAAATGCTGAACTTCTCACAGAGCTTTATGCAGAGGATTCAGTATCAGCAGAACTTATTTCTGAAACAAATACTACGGTTATTTCCGAAGCAACAGAAAGCACAACAGTTGCGGATGAAACAGATGAAATATCAGATCAGACAGATATCCAGGTAATGGTACTTACCGAAAATATGTCAGCATTTGCAGATGAAGCAAATGTATATGATACAGCTAACATAACAGATACAACTACCGACACAGCATTAAATCAGCTTCTTGTTAATTCAGCAGTATAATAATTACAATATTAAGTGCAATGGTATTACGCCATTGCACTTTATTGTGTAAGAGGAGGTAGAAGAATGACAAAAAAGCAAGACAGCGGATTGTCATGCTTTATGATAGTCATGAAATTTCATGGCATTCCAATTACAAAGGAACAGGCAGAAAATCTTTCTGTCCTTGATAAAGAACAGAAAATAAATGAAATTGAAATTATCCAGTCTGCCAAGGCTTTGAAAATGAAAGCAAAGCTTTGTAAACTGAATCTGAATAAACTCAAAAACGTAACGGCTCCAATTATCGCTAAAGATAAAAATGATGAGTTCTTTATCATAGCAAAATCCAAAGAGGATAAATACATGATTCTCTTTGCAGATAAAACACAACCTGAAATCAAATCACGTGAGGAACTTTCGGAAATCTGGGACGGAACAGCTATTCTGATTACCAAGAAAGGAATTGCCGACAGAGAAGCCATATTCAGCTTCAAATGGTTTATTCCTACAATTCTGAAATTCAAAAAGGAGTTTATTCAGGTACTGATTGCTGTATTTACAGTGCAGATTTTAGGAATCCTGACTCCTGTTATGACACAAGTTGTTGTAGATAAAGTCCTTGTTCATAGAAGTTTGTCAACGCTGAATGTGCTTACAATAGGCATCGCAATCGTTTACATATACGAATTAATTCTGGGGCTTGCTAAAAACTATGTGTTTACACATACAACCAACCGAATTGATGTAATGCTAAGCTTTAAGCTTTTCAAGCATCTGTTTGCATTGCCATTGAAATACTTTGAATCACGCAGAGTCGGTGAAACTGTAGCAAGAGTAAGAGAACTTGACAGCATACGAAGCTTTTTGACAGGAACTCCACTTTCTTCAATGATTGACCTTGTTTTCATTATTGTATATATCGTGGTGCTTTTCTGTTATAATAAAATGCTGACAGTTATCGTGCTTTGTTCAATTCCTGTCTATGCAATACTTTCTGCAATTGTTACTCCCCTTTTCAAAAAGCGTCTTGATGAGAAGTTCGAAACAGGTGCAAATACACAATCATTCCTCGTAGAATCGATTACAGGTGTTCAGACCGTAAAATCCTATGCCCTTGAACCAAAGTTTGAGAAAAAATGGGGAGATTTGCAGTCTGATTATGTAAAGGCAAGCTATAAGACATCAATGGTTTCAGCAACAGCAGGCACAACAGGTCAGTTTATTCAGAAAGTGTTTGACCTTTTAATTCTTTTCTTCGGTGCAAAAGCTGTTATGGACGGTAATTTCACAGTAGGACAGCTTGTAGCTTTCCGTATGCTTTCAGGAAGAGTAAGTGGACCTGTCCTCAGACTTGTACAATTATGGCAGGAATATCAGCAGGCAGCGCTTTCAGTTAAGCGTATTGGTGATATTTTCAATACAGCTCCCGAACCCATTCTTAATACAAATCAGACAGCTATGCCAAAAATAAAAGGCAGAATAGCATTTGATAAGGTGCATTTCAGATACAATCCACAAGGCGGCGAGGTTATCAAGGGTATGAGCTTTGAGATTGAACCTGATACTATTGTAGGTGTTGTAGGACGAAGCGGCTCCGGTAAAAGTACAATATCAAAGCTTATTCAGCGTCTGTATATTCCAGAAGCCGGTAAAATATCCGTTGACGGTATGGATATCTCCCTTGTAAATCCTGCTATGCTGAGAAAGCAGATAGGTGTGGTATTACAGGAAAACTTCATGTTCAACGGAACAGTTGCAGAGAATATTTCCATTCACTGCCCTACAGCAAGTATGGAACAGATTATTCACTGTGCAAAAATCGCAGGTGCTCATGACTTTATTCTTGAACTTCCAAACGGATATGATACAATTATCGGAGAAAAAGGGATGGGACTATCAGGTGGTCAGAAACAGAGAGTAGCTATTGCAAGAGCAATTCTTAATAATCCGAGAATACTCATATTTGATGAAGCTACATCGGCTCTTGACTATGAATCTGAAAGCATTATTCAGAATAATCTAAAAGAAATATGCAAGGGCAGAACAGTTCTGATTATTGCTCATAGACTTTCAACTTTAAGAGAAGCACAGAAAATAATGGTTATTGATAAGGGAAGTCTTGTAGAATACGATACTCATGATAATCTTATGGCACAGCAAGGCTTGTACTGCCACCTTTACAATCAGCAGCAAAGGGGTGATATAGATGGATAATAAGCTTACAGAATATGTTCTGAAGCATAGCAAAAAACGTGATAAAGAACTGAAATATGACTTTATGCCATCACTCCTTGAAATAATTGAACGTCCTGCACATAAGGCTGGAACTGTGATTATTGTGGGTATATTTACACTATTGATAGCTGCAGTAATATGGGCATGCTGTTCGAAAATTGATGTTGTTGTTACATCAACAGGAAGTATTCAACCTGTCGGAAACATTAATGTAGTAAAATCATATTCAAGCGGTACTGTTAAATCTATCAATGCTGTTGAAGGACAATATGTAAATCAGGGCGATGTACTTATTGAACTTGATACTGAAGCTCTGGATATAGATGTTAATCAACTCAACAGTCAGAAGATGATTCTTGACGCACAGCATGAAATCTATACAATGATTAAAGACAGCAAAGATATGTCAACGGTGAAGATTACTGATTATGAGACTGAGCTTCAGCCATATATTCAGGCGATTCTCGACAGTGATACAAATTACCAAAACACACTTGCCAATCTGGAAAAAGAAAAATCCAATGCTGATTTAAATCATCAGATAGCCCAGATACAGCTTGAAGAATATAAATCATATGGTTCAAAAAGGCAGCGAGAAATGCAGGAGCTTGTAGTTCAGCAAAACGCACTGGCTATGGAACAAGCAGATATAAAGATTAATGATACCAAAACCCAATACAGTGCTCAGATCAATTCTCAGCTTTCGCAAATCAGCAGTCAGCTTGATGAAATTGAAGCAAATCTTGAAAAGTACAGACTTTCCAAAGAATACCAGAACATCACCTCCCCTGTTGATGGCTACGTTAACAGCGTTGCAGTGAATACACTCGGTGAAACTGTAACTTCAGCACAGGATATGGTAACCATTGTTCCCGTTAACACTCCTGTTGAGATGGTTTGCTATGTCAAGAATATGGACATAGCAGATATAGAAACGGGAATGGAAGCTGAGATTAAACTCGAAGCTTATTCATATAACAAGTATGGAACCGTCAAAGGAACTGTTAAACACATCAGTCCGAGTTCGTTTTCAAGTGAGCAGTTAGGCAGTGTGTATCTTGTTAAAATTAATATTACTGATATTCCAAAAGGTATTAATTTAACTTCCGGACTTTCAGGAAGCGTAGAAATCAAAACAGGCAAAAGAACTGTAATGAGTTATTTCCTTGATCCTATTATTAAAGGATTTGGAGAGAGTTTGAAAGAAAAGTAAAAAATTTATTAACCTCTATAATCTATTTAAATAAGAGATTTATATTATAACAACATTTTACTTCTTATAAAATCACAAAACAACAATTTCGTTTTTTGCAGCTATACAAAATTTCAAAAATCTGACATTTGCTATCAGGATTTTCCATCAAAAACGATACCCCCTATTGACATTCAAATCAATAGGGGGCATTACATCAGCAAATAAAGAACATTAGTTCGTTTCATCTGAAAGTGAGCTGAATGTTTCTCCTCAATCGGATGATACAGATTCACTCCAAAATATAAATATTAATTGAAACGAATACTGCACTTTCATCGGATGATTCTGCTTGAAATCTATGTGGTTCATTTGAAATTGAGATAGAATCATCTGAACTGACTATTGAAGATATGAACCACAGATTCATATTTGTTACGAATCAAGAAAATGCGTATACATTAGTAAAGGCTCGGTATAACGTATCTCTATTGTACAGACGGTATTGAACGTGACATGCCGCAAGCAATATAATACCTCAGCAAATCCGCAGAGGACGGTAACGAATAAACACGACAGCTTCTAGATAACATAGAACAGATAGAAAACGCTGCATTTGCATAAACCTTTTGGGACTGTTTGTCAGCTTAAATCGTGCGATTGAGGATGACTATAACAGAAGTCATAAGAAACTACATTCAAATATTGACAGTAGTATTCAGCGGATAATTTATAAGCGTAAGCAAGAATCTGATATACATGAAGAATATAGAATGATGATACAGTAAACTATATCAATGTCTATAAAACAGGACAACAAACGCTTTACAAATTCATTTAAGTATGATATACTAAATAATATCTAAATATAGGAGAAATCGACATGGAAACCGAAAAAAGTACCAAATTCAAATTCCTTAAGTTATACGAAATGCTTAAATCGGAAACAGACGAAGAAAATCCTATGTCTACAAATGAAATTTGCAAGCGAATGTCAGAAATGGGAGTTTCTTGTAATCGTCGCACCTTGCCGCAAGAGATACGTGCTCTTAACGAAGAAGGCTATGAAGTTTGCGTTCGTGATAAGGGACGTGCACATTTTTATTATGTTGTGGATCGAACTTTCAGTGTTGCTGAGCTTCGTCTCCTTATAGACGCTATACAAGCATCTCACCTTATGACTGAAAAGAAAACACGTGAACTTATAGAAAAGATTGCCGTGCTTGCCGGAAGTAAGCAAGCAGAAGTTATAAAAAACAGCATCGTCCATTTCAATTCAACAAAATGTTCTAATGAACGTATCTACTATGTTATTGATGCATTAGAGCGTGCTTTGAGACAAAAGAAAAAAGTTATTATACGATATTTTCATTTAAACGAGTATCGTGAAAAAGTATATCGTTCTGAAAATGGCATACATACAGTAGAACCAATTGCACTCGTATATAACAACGACAAGTATTATCTCACCTGTTACAATCCCCAAGCAGACAGAAATTACAATTACAGATTGGATCGAATTGAAAATGTTGAGATTCTGGATGAAAAAATCAGCAAGAATGCGATCGTCCGCAGTAGATCTGTTTCGAAATACACCGCACAGGTTTTCAAAATGTATGGCGGAGAAATTGAAAAAGTTACGCTGCAATTTGATTCTCAAAAGATTGATTATATATATGAAAAGTTTGGCAACGATGTAAACATTGTTTCTTGCGGTAATGATAAGTTTTCGGCAAGCGTTGATGTTCAGCTCAGCCCAACATTCTATGGATGGATCTTCCAGTTTGCAGGTAAAATGAAGATTATCGCACCAGAAACTGCTGTGAAAGTATATCAGGAACATTTTGAGAAAGCTATGCAGGCGTAAAACTATTATTAACAGAACAATAACACTAAAAGGCATCGCACTGCAACAAACGCAAAAATGGCCAAACTCATTTATGAAGTCTCTGATGTATCATTAGCGAACTCATTGCAACTGACTATAGCTGGGGCGAATTAGATATTTATTATCCTACCAGTTACAGCATTTAATATAATCACACAAGACTCAAAAGTTACATAGAAACTATACATCTAAGATAAAAAACTTGGAGGGATTTATTTATGCAAAACGAAAAAATTCTTGACCGAGCTACATATAAGAAAATCAAAGGTATGACTCGTGAAGAAATGCAGAATTTCCTTACAAACTACTATCACAACGTCATGAAAGATGCAGAATCTCCGACACTTAACCTTGGAGAGTTGAGAACAGAAATCGGCACTATCAAAGGCGTTGGTGAAAAGCGACTTAATGAGATTATGGAAGTTATAGAAAAGCATTTGGGAGTGAATGAATAGTGTTACTGAATCCTGAAAATTATGAATACTGTCGTTTCAATCAGAAACGCAGCGATGGAAATGAGTATGGTGAATCGGGACCATCGTATATGGCAACTGATCAGACCGGTAACAAGCTTCTTGTTAAGCAGATGAACGCTATGGATGCTGCAAATGAGTATCTTGCCTGTTCATTGGCACAACTGCTGGAAATTAATGCTCCAAAAGCATGGCTCTTCAGCAGTCATAAGCAGATTAAGCGTATTTCGTTCAGGCATTCTGTTGGAATAGAATTCTTTGATGGATTTATAAACGATACCAAAGAAGATATGCTACACTTACAAAATGAAGCAGCGAGATGCATCATCTTCAACCTGTTAATTGACCAGGAGGACGGCGAATCATATGCTGTTCATAACGGAAAAATCTATACATATGATTTTGCCAGTGCATTTACAATGGGTATTAATTTTCAGGACGCTTTTTTGAAAGAAATGAAATCCCCTTCCAAAGAACTTTCTCAGTTTCTTGCACAGAGAATAAACATATTTCGCCTTTATCTGTATGATGCTATCAATATACTTGATAAGACTGCTATTCCTATGGATACTATGGAAACAGAATATATGGATATCCGCAATAGATTTCTCTCTCTGTTTGAAAACAATGCCTTTGAACTAATATTAGATGATATCAAGGAACTCTACCCTATAGCTATTGCAGATTATTATCGTAATATTCTGAATCAAACAGCTTGTGTTCTACGAGAAAAGCCAAGTCTTAAGCCTAATTAATAATTAATAGGTGGTTATATTATGACAAAACAAGAGAAAATCCAAGCTATTCAGTATGCTATTGATAATCCTAATACTGAAGAATTGTATTATGATCTATTAGGGCAAATGGGTGACCTCAAAACTAACTATTGGGAATACATGACTACAGAACCTATAAATTGTGACAACGAACTAAAAAGACTTCCTGACGCTGACTACGAGCTATGTACAGCATTACTTACTATGTTATTGAGAGAAGATCACTTTTGCAACGGCTCTTTAATGAAACGTTTTGAAGAAGGTAGCGTCAATGCGATTTTACATCGAATGATTGAAACTCTCCAAAAAGGAAAATGAAAGAGTAAAGGATTAAACATTCATGTTGTGCAATAATAACGAATTTTCAATATATCGTCCTAATCATCGGACATTAAACCTTACACCCTATTGATTTTATTTTCAATAGGGTGTATTTTTATAATATATAAAAATTTGTTAAACGCTGTAAATGTACAATTGATAAAGCCATGAAGATGTTAAAATGGATACTACCAGAAGTCATATACAGACAAATCAGTTGATTATGTGCTGAACAACAAATCTAAGAAGCTACATTATACTTCACGCTCAAGTGTAGACAATATGAAGAAAAGCAACAAGGAATACTGCCCAAGCTTCAGAGATGAGTTCATTACTTCAGGTTATAATACTTTTGGTAAATGCCATCTGTAATAAAAGAGAGGTACATAAATGGAAAAATGTATATATAACGGGAAAACGCTCTATGCCTATGAAGTACTACAAAATTTTGAATTTGAAAAGGTGATCAGGAAATGTCCAACATTAATCTGTTGTGATTGTGGAGCCTCTGTTTTCTTTCGTCATGGAAAGCAAAGGACTGAATGTTTTGTACATAAACACAAAGAAGAATGCAGATATGGCGATTACTGCAGAAAACAAAGCGAAATCTTTAAGCATGCTCAAAGGGAACTAACTGTTCATTTGCAAAGAATTGCAGAACAACATAATTATCAACTGGAAGAAGATGTCATGATAATTCCTGCTCACTACACTGCCTTTGTATTGCGTAGTGTTTCTGTATCATACGCTATAGATATCATTGATTCTGCCGCCACAACTGCTACCTTGGAAAAACACAAAAATATGTATTTGCAAAAAGGATATCAATATCTGCAGATCACAGTAGATAAGAACGCAGAACATGAATCATTTTCAGAACGAACAATGGCATATCTCCCTGTAAAATTTGCTTTAAATGAATCACTTAATCATACAGCACTTGTAATTGACAAAGAATATAGGACATGGAGTATATACATACTTGATAAAACAAATATATCAACTGAATATGAATTAATGCCTTATGTATTATATAACGACACTTTTGCTATGTCTATTTCACTTGATGATTTAAATATAAATAACTTAGGTTTTTATACAGCTTCTTCAAACGATGCCTATAATAGTTTCTGCCAAACAAGAAAACAGGCTTATGTAGAATGGACTCACGAACAAGAAAAGATTTTGAAACAAACTCAAATAGAAATGGAAAATGAACATAAACGTGCAGAACAACAACGTCTTGAAAAAGAACGTATTACTGTAGAAATTCGAGTTCAAAGACAACAAGCTGAAGCTACAAAAAAGAAAGCAGAGGAAGAGGCTAAAGAGCAACGTCAATTAAAGGAAATACAAAAATTTGCTCAGATTCATACCGAAACAGGTGGATATATTGGTGCTAAAGTAAAAGGTGAATATCAAATATTCACTTTAGAAGAAATAGCATCTGAATTTCCTAAAACCTGTATTAGTAAAAAATACTCTATAACAGATTTTAAAGAACGCATAAAAAAAATGCAAGAATACAGATATACTGAAACAAAAATACTATTCACTAAAATGTGCTATATATCATCTGAAGAAAAAGAAATCCTTTTAGAAATATACAACGAGCTTAAGGAATCACATTCGGATATTGTTAATGATATAGAGTATCTCATGAAAAACGCAGGAATTGTATAGAAAAGATTATATTATCCCCTTACTCTTATCTATACACCATAAAAAATATGCTAAATATTTATTCATGTTTTTAAGCGATCTTAACAAATTTACGTTTTATTGTCCTAATGTACGGACAACACTGATACCCCCTATTGACTTTATAGTTAATAGGGGGTATAATTTGTATATGGAACACAATTCCACTTGCAGAAAGGAGCATACATATGCAGCATCAGAACACAGAATACTACGGATACATATTAAACTTTATAGAAGATTACAAGAATAAGTTCGGAGAATCTCCCTCGTCACGAGAAATAGGAGAAGCATTAGGGATGCCAAAATCCACTCTTTCCAGGT
Organism: Ruminococcus sp.; assembly: GCA_017523285.1. Classification (GTDB taxonomy): domain Bacteria; phylum Bacillota; class Clostridia; order Oscillospirales; family Ruminococcaceae; genus Ruminococcus. Next base: position 11,507 of record JAFWWU010000046.1, on the reverse strand, counting down.
ATCTTGCCTCAATGCGAAAGAACGGAATGCTTGAAATTGAGAACGCTCGTAATATAACACTTTCAAAGAATAAACCACAGCAGGAAATTGTCAATGCCCCGCTTGTTGGCAAGGTAGCCTGCGGATTACCACAGTATGCAGAAGAAAATATCCAAGAACTTATTCCCCTACCTACATCTTATCTCGGCAAAGGTACATTCTTCATCCTTGAAGCCGATGGTGAATCCATGATTGATGCAGGTATCGAACCCGGAGATTTGATTATTGTGCGTCAACAATCCACAGCAAATCCCGGAGATATCGTTGTAGCGTTAACAAGCACAACAGATTCAACTGCAACACTTAAACGCTATTATCCGGACCCCAAACTGAAAAAGATAAGACTTCACCCCGAAAACAGTGAAATGGAAGATCAGTATTATGATGATATTATCATTCAGGGTGTTGCAATAAGGGTTCTGAAGAATGTAGAACAGTAAGAAAAGAGGCTTCCACATTACATATTCAGGAGGTCAAGATGATGAAAAAAGAATTATCCCAAATACAGCAAGAAAGAGAAGAAAAGATTCAGGCTGTTTATGCTATGATTAAAGATGCATACGATCAGCGTCGTTATCCACCGTCTATCAGAGAAATCTGTCAAGAGCTTGGCATCAACTCGACCAGTACAATACATGCATACCTTACAGAAATTGAAAACAGAGGCTGATTATTGTACATCGTGGCGTAAACAGAGGCATTATACTGGCTAAGAAAGCAGTATAAGCTATGAAAAATTGAAAATGACAGGAGTGAAATATATGAATCAACAAATCCCCCGCTTTCGCAATGCTGAGATTGACGAAATCTGTGAAGGTCTTATAAAACGTTATGAGGGCAAAGCTTATGGAAAACGGTCAATAGATATTGTATCCTTTGCACACGACTATTTCAAGCTTAGAATTATGTATACATCAATTGCAGAGGATGATCCGAATAAGCTCTCATTCCTTGCAGATGGTATTACACCAATCAATATATATTACCAAGGACATATTCAATCCGTTGTGGTTCCTGAAAAAACAATATTGCTTGATAAGGTTCTGAAATATCCACATGAACGTAACAGACGCTTTTTCTGTATTGCACATGAAGTATTTCACTATATCGAATCTATATTAACTAACTCCCCTGTTATATCTGCATACCATACAGAATTTGACTCCAACCGAAAATACCCTATCAGTGAACTTACAGAAATAATGAATTTCAGAGAATGTCAGGCAGACAGAGGCGCTGCTGCATTGCTGATGCCGTATGTTTTATTGCGTAATACATGTATGCAATTTACAAACAACCAGAACATTCGTATTTTTGGTGAAAACGTATTCACATCAAAGGATAAAAAAATTCTGCAAGATATATCCAGATATCTTGGTGTCTCCTTTACAGCTCTTACAATTCGTATGAAACAGCTGAAACTGTTTGAAAAACATAAACTCGACGAATACATATCCAACGAATTTAATCTGAATAATGGGAAAGCTGGTGGATAATGATCGAATCAATGAATGATGAGATTTTTGAAAAACTGGAAATCTCAAAAGCAGAGGTCGCAACGTTGACCAAAAGAGATATACTTTGTCCGAATTGTAATTTCCGTATTTCTACTGTATTTGCAGATGCACGTGGACATATGCAGGTAAAGTGTAAAAAATGCAAGAATGAATATATTCTTAATTTTGCCTATTTCCGCACATTTGGACACAGCAGAGATCAGGACTTTACAGTATATCTTACTAAAATTGAATAATAACTATTACGATTTTTAATCGTGCAAGCGGAGAAGATTCATTAGAATCAGGCTGCCAAGCGCCGTACGAAACCGGATAGACAAGTTATAGTTTAACGCTATAGCTATGTCTGTTTGTTTCTGCGGCGTTTTTTATTTGCACGATGGTTTCGTATAGCGTTAAAAGTCCTTTCTTCGTTTGACGAGGAAAGGACTTTTTATGTTATTCACCTACCCTTGGCTGTGCTTGACAGCAAAATATCCATAAGCCTTCGTTTTGATTCAACCAACAACAAGAAATCAAAACGGAGGTATAACATGAGCGTTAAGTATTTTGAATACAACACAAATCCAAATGGCGAGAAATATATGGAAGTTACTATGGAAAAATTCCAGAGAGATGTTATGGAAACCGAAGGAAGGTATTACATTTCGTTTGGCACTTCCGTATTGGAATGCAGCTACGAGGATTATAAAAAAAATGATAAAGAAAAGAATCATTCTGACTATATCAGCAAAGATGCAAGTGGAAAGAAACCTGTGGTTATTTCCTTTGAGCAATACCGACTTGAAAAAGGTCAGGATATAACAGAAGTAATTGAGGATACAAACGTCAACGTCGAAAGCGAGTGTTATGAAAAATACCAATATGAGTTGCTTTACAAAGCACTTGCACAGCTTGATGAAGATGAACTTGAACTTGTGAAATCACTTTATTGGAATCTGCTTTCACAACGTGAAGTAGGAGAATGCAGTGGTGAAACTCAACAAAGTATCAGTAAGAAAAACAAAGCAATTTTAGAGAAACTCACAAACTTGATGAATTTCAAAAAATAGTTGGTTGTGAAAACTCAATTTCATTGCTAGAGAAATATAGAGGGGCATGAACGAGATGCTCTTCTGAGAACCTTGAAAATTGAATATCAACACTTCGGTACGTCGTACTCCGATGATGGATGCATTTCCGTCAGCTGAGATCTCCATACGCCACAACCTCGAAAGAGTGAGCGAGAAAATATGCGAAGATCAGCAAAGCAGTGCCAGCTTTGTAAGGCAATGAAAGTTGGGGTAAGGTACTTCCGTAAAAAGCGGCTTGGATGTTGTAGTCCAAGAGGCCCGGACCTATGTGATTGGTAAGGACGCCAATCAGCCGAAGTTGTTCCTTTTGCCGGCGGGGGCAGGAGTAATCCTGTCAGAGAATTTCCGGCACCTTCGATTTGAAGGAAAGTGCTGCTGCGTGTAGCAGCAGTGAAGTCACCCGGATGGGGTGGCATAAAGGTAAAACGATTTATAAAGCCGCCGTATAAGGAGACGGCGGCTGTTACATAGAAAGGATTTACTATGTATAGAAAACCAAGACGAGGTGATGTGTACTTTGCCAATATGAATGGAGCATCAGGCTCTGAGCAAAGCGGTATCCGACCTGTTGTCATCATACAGAACGATAAAGGCAACTATTATTCGGATACCACAATCGTAGCAATGGTCACATCGAAACAAAAGAAAACAACCGCAGTCCATGTAACTCTGCACAGCAAGGATATTTTCAGTAAGAAGTCATATGTTCTTACCGAGCAGCTCAGAACAATCTCAATCAGCAGGCTTGGCAAATATATAGGGTTACTCAGCGGAAGTGATATGCGAAAAATTGATAAGGCTCTGAAAAAAAGCCTTGGACTAAATGAATGAAATGAGGAATGAAAATATGATACATTTGATAAAATATCCCCTTGATGAAACAGTAAAACGCTTCTTCAACGAATCCGCTGCAAAGGGATTTGAAATGCGTGAAGGACAAATGGAAATGGCAAACGAGATATGCACTGCGATTACTGAAAAAAGACCGCTTGCAGTAGAAGCGGAAGTAGGTATCGGTAAATCCTTTGCGTATCTTGTGCCTGCATTGATTCAGTTCTTCAGAGAACGCAGGCAGGTAATCATTGCAACATCTACAATTGCTTTGCAGGAGCAGTTATACCACGACGCACAGTCTGTTCTGAAAATGCTCGGTGTTCATGCAAATATCATTCTTGCAAAAGGCATGAAGAATTACGCCTGCATGAAACGAGTACATAGCTTGTACAGCCGTCATAAGAATGATATCTACTATGGTCGCTTGTGGCAGACGGTAAGAAACGGACAACAGGATAAGGCAGAGATTACTATGAATATTTCCGATGCAGAATGGGATAAGATCAGTATTTCTAATTTTGGAAAAGATCGGTGCAAGAGCTGTCCCTATACACGAAGCTGTCAGTATCACAAAATGAGATCGGCTCTTGTGTATGAAAGTGCGATTGTTATCTGTAATCAGAATATGCTGGTATCACATCTCATGAATCAGCAGAAAGGAAAAGGGTTATTCAGCTCATCAGTCAGTACATACATCATTGATGAGGCACACAATATTGAAAGCAAGTTCAGAAATGCATATACCACATCCTACAACAAATCAGATATCGTATATATAATCTCCGAATCTGTAAAGAATATCCGAAATCCAATTTTAAAATCAAATGCCGAAGAAATCATAATGGAACTGGAAGAATTGTTCCGTATGTTCAGAATACAGGTACAAAAGCAGGAATCCGAATCAGAAGGAGACGCTAACTCTTTCTTTCTGGAAATGAATAAAGATATCAAGAATAAGCTGATTATGATAAGAAGAAAACTTGCATCACTGAATGCAATAACGGAAAGAGATGCCGGTCCGGTATTGCAGTTCCTGCGTGAAGCAACCAATGGATTGAAGGAAAACATTGTATGGCTTGAAAAAGAAAAAAGTCTCAGACTCTGCGTGTGTCAGAAAGACATTCGCAGGGATATCTCAAAATTGCTTTTTTCACATGGCAGATGCACTATTCTGACATCGGCAACGATTTCGGACAAGCAGACAGGTGCTCCGAGAGAAAAATGCAGTTATTATCTGAACAGTATCGGATATCCTGTAATCGGAATGGTATCAGAACCGAAGAAATCCCCTTTTGATTACGACAATCACACAATGCTGTACTGTTCAAAAGGAATGCCATATCCGAGCATTGAACACAGAAAACAATACAGGGCAGCTTCAATAGCAGAAATAGTCAAGCTCCTTGAAGTAACAAACGGCAAGACGCTGATTCTATTCACCTCAAAAGAAGATATGGAATATGTATACAAGAAGCTGAGTAATATGCAGCTTCCATACAAAATCCTTATGCAGAGCAAAACATCTTCACAGGCATATCAGCTTGATAAATTCAAGTCAGATACCAATTCCGTGATTCTCGGAACAGGAACTTATTGGGAAGGCATCAATGTAGAGGGAGAAAGCTTATCGCAGGTAATCATATATAAGCTTCCCTTCCCCGTACCTGAACCGATTATTGACTACAAAATGTCACTGACCGAGAATCCGATTGATGATGTAGCAGTACCCGAAATGGTAATACAGCTCAAACAAGGTGTGGGCAGATTAATACGCTCCACAAGTGATACAGGCATCGTATCTATACTGGATTCGAGAGTGAGCCTTGGAAAGGCAAAATATGCAGATGTTGCACTTGATGCACTCTCTGTCAAAAAGAGAGCCGAAAGCATTGAAGAATTGCATACATTCTGGAATAGAATAACGAATGAAAGGAAAAAATAATAATGAAAAAATACGGACAGGCAGAGCTGATGTACGCATTGATACAATTGTTTCTTGAAAGCGAGAAGCATCTGACAGAACAACAGAAAGCAGAGGTTGCAAAGAAAACAGCTGCAGAGGTGTTCGCAAAGTTTCCCTCTGCACGGGATATGGAGGTTGCAGCATGATTAGTTTTATCATTGGCTGTATTGTAGGCGGTACAGTTGGAATACTCACAATGAGCTGCTGTGTAGCAGCGAAGAATGCAGATAAGCATATAGATTACACAGATTCCGACAAATAATTTTGTCCGGTTTGGTGATTCCAATTTCACAGAACTTGTGGTATTGTAGTAGGTAAAAGAAAAAAGGAGGTCAATAAAATGGCAACGATAACCGTAATTCAACCGAGTATCATGACTGAAACAGTCAAACGGCGAGTTGCCGCTTACTGCCGAGTCAGCTCAAGCAGTGAGGATCAGCTCAATTCCTATCAGGCACAGCTGACCTATTACAGCCATAAGTTCGAGGAATCAGACACAGAAGAACTTGTAGACCTGTATGCCGATGAAGGCATCACGGGTACTCGTGACGATAAGCGTGACGAGTTTCAAAGGCTGATGAAGGACTGCAGACGAGGAAAGATCGACAGGATCTACACCAAGTCCATCAGCCGATTCGCACGAAATACAAAGGACTGCCTTAAAAATCTCCGAGAACTGAAAGCTCTTGGCATAACAGTGTTCTTCGAAAAAGAGAACATTGACACTGCAAATATGACCGATGAGATTATGATTACCATCCTCGGAGGTCTGGCACAAGAAGAATCGGTGTCCATATCGCAGAATACAAAATGGGCTATAAGAAAGAAAATGGCAAGCGGCACATATAATGCCCCTCATCTCCCCTACGGTTATTATAGAAAAGATGGAGAAATACAAGTAGACGATAGTCTGAAAGAAGTAATCAAAAATATATTCAGTGACTATCTGAGTGGAGAAGGCATGACTGCAATTGCTAATGAATTAAATCTCAAAGAAATAGAGCCACCTATAGGAAAACGCTGGTATATGAGTACGATAAGATATATTCTGACAAATGAAAGATATATTGGCGATGCTCTTTTCCAGAAAAAATATTCAACAGATACTTTCCCATTTGAAAAAAAGCGTAACAAGGGTGAACTTGACCAGTATTATATCCAAGGTATACTCCCCCAAATTATACCTCAAAGCATATTCAACAAAGTGAATTGCCTTATATCTGAAAGAAAAGATAAGACATCAACTAATTGCACAAGCACATATATGTATACATCAAAAATAAAATGCAAATTGTGTGGCTGTTCATATAGAAGAAAAAACTATAACGGGCAAATATATTGGGTATGCAAAACTCATAACGAAAAAGCAGCTAACTGCAATGCAACTCCGCTTTCTGAAAAGCAACTAAATGATGCATTTATAAAAGTGTTCAACAAACTGCTGCACCACTATAAGATTATTCTCATAAATGCCTACGACCTGTTACAAGAACTAAAATGCAAGAAATATGGCGGTAGTGTCCAAGTGATAGATATCCATAAGGAGATTGCTAAGCTCCGAGAGCAGAATCATGTCATTGCAAGGCTCCGTACCAAAGGTTTTATGGATGAAGGCAAGTATCAGGAACAAACCAAGGAGTTGAATAATAAAATCAGGAAACTACAAGCCGAACTGAAGAAGTTGACACGCTCCGATGATGAGGATGATGTTCTGGAACAGTTGGATATGCTCGTAGATTATTTTGAAAAGCGAGAACAGCTGATGGTATCCTTTGAACCGGAGACCTTTGACAGCATGGTAGATAAGATTACAGCAAATCAGAATGATCTGACCTTCCATCTGCTCGGTGGAATTGAACTGAAAGAAAAAATTTAAAAATCTATTGAAATTCTATCAGAATTGTGATATAATAATTGTAGTAATCTGAAAGGAGCGATTGCTATGATTATCAAGTCATCCACTGTTCTGCGAAACGATTACGGACAAATCTCAAATCTTGCCCATGAGCGACAGGAACCCATATACATCACCAAAAACGGCGAGGGAGATCTTGTTGTAATGAGCATTGACGCATTTGAAAAGCGTGAGGAGCTGATCCGACTGAAAGCGAAGCTTGACGCAGCTGAACACAGCAGACTTTCGGGAGAGCCTACCGTATCCCTTGAAGATGCGAGAAAACGCCTTGCGGAGAAGTATCATAATGCGTGAATACAAACTGGAATTGCTTGCACCTGCATGGCGTGAGCTGGAGATGATCGCAGATATGCATCTGTCGCTTGTAGGAGCGAAATCTGCTGAAAAGATCACCACGCAGATACTTGACACTTTGGAATGTCTGAAAACAAGTCCATACATGGGACGAGCCTGTGAAGAAAGAATTCTCGTTGCTGATGAGTATAGGAAACTGATTGTCGGCAAATATCTGTGCTTTTATCGTGTAATCGCTGATACGGTGTATGTGTACCACATTGTGAACGGCAAGCGGGATTATCCGAAAATTTTTGAAGAAGAAAAGCAATAAGAATTATGCTCTGTAACCAAAAGTTGCAGAGCATTTTTGTGACTGGATTTCTAAAATAAGATTACAGCAAATCAGAATGAACTGACCTTCCATCTGCTCGGTGGACTTGAACTGAAAGAAAAGATATAAAAATGCTTGCAAACGCTTGCGATTGTCAGATAGATGTGGTATAATAAGAGCAAAGGAGAGTGATACTATGGCAAACACAACAGCCGTTTATGCTCGTATTGATACGAATTTAAAAGAAAACGCCGAATCGATTCTTGCTCAGCTTGGAATCTCGCCGTCCAGTGCGATTCAGATGCTGTACAGCCAGATCGTTCTTGAAAATGGTATGCCCTTTGCATCGAAGATTCCCTCTGCTGCACCTGTTGCAATCGGAGGTATGAATCAGGCTCAGCTTGATACGGAACTTCTGAAAGGAATTGCATCCATGAGAAACGGAAAGACGTATACAGCAGATGAAATAGATGCACAGTTTTCGGAGGAATTCGGAGAATGATAAATAAATACAGCGTTGTCTATTCTCCGGTAGCAAAAGATGACTTATTTGCTATCCGCAGATATATTGCTGAAAAGCTGAAAGCTCCGACAACTGCCACGAAACTTGCAAAACGAATCAGGGACAGTATTAAAGAACTTGATACATCACCGGAACGCTATGTCCGAGTTGATTGGGAGCCGTGGCACAGCATGAATATGCGGCATTATCCTGTTGGAAATTACGAAATCTTCTATGTCGTTGATAACGAAAACGCAGTTGTAACGGTTGCCAGAATATTTTACGGCGGTCGTGATATTGAGAGCATTATCGTCTATGAAACGGATCAGCCGTAACAGCTTGTTCAATATGACATATCAGAGTTATAGCACTTGTGACCAAAAATCACAGGTGCTTTTTATTGCATATAGTGACTGGATATTCACAAAACGTTGTGGTATCATTGTTGCTGAAAACCTGTACATACAGGCAGAAAGGATTCCCGAAAGCGAGGCAGGATGCTGTTTGAGCTTGAGTGGTATGCCAACATAAGATGAAAGGAGGCTGGTGAAACAAATGGCAAAAAACCGTAAGTTCCCATTCGGATACATGATGCAGAATGGAACAATCATGACCAATCCCAAGGAAGTATTAGCGGTAGTAACAATCTTCCGCAGTTATCTGAATGGAGATAGTCTGACAACAATTGCTCAGTCGATGGAGGTTCCCTACAACGAAGGAACTACATGGAACAAGAACATGGTAAAGCGTATCATCGAAAATGAGAAGTATCTGGGTACGGACAAGTATCCGCAACTCATTGATGAAGATACCTTCCACAGAGCCAATGTAACAAGAATTTCAAAAGCTACTTCCCTGTGTGTAATCACTGATGATTTGCAGGAAATCCGCAACCACACTTTCTGCAAGGAGTGTGGAAACAGAATGTTCCGTAAAGGCGGTAATACAAGAAGCGAAAAGTGGGACTGCTGTCGAAAAGAATGCTATCCCTTAGATTACAGACTTACAGACCAGATGCTCATCGGTGCAATTCTGAATGTGCTGAATTCTGTTATCGCCAATCCGAGTCTGCTGGAAAGCAGTGCAGAATCCAGTGCATACACACCAAGCGGTGAAGTCATTCGTCAGCAGAATGAAATCCGTCACATGATGGATGCTGCACAGCTTGACTACGACAGAACCAAATCCGAAATCCTGCGTTTGGCTCAGATGCAGTATGACTGCTGTACATACAGCGATAAACCACAGCAGACAGAGCTTCTCAGAAGTCTGCTTGTCGGTCATGAACAACTGAACAGCTTAGATATTGGCTTGCTTAAATCCTGTGTATTACGGATCTGGGTGAGCCATTTTTGTACCATAGAGATTGAGCTGATTAACGGCACAATCATTCACAACATCACAGAAAGGAGTACATCACATGGCAATGGCATCGAATGTAACGATAATTCCTGCGAAAACGCAGACAGCAAATAACCATAGTCAGTATAAACAGCTTCGTGTAGCTGCCTACTGTCGAGTATCTACCGAACAGGAAGAACAGCAGAATAGCTATCAGGTACAGATTGAGTATTACACCGATCTCATCCACAGCAAGAAAGAATGGACACTTGCAGGCATATTTGCAGATGAAGGTATCAGTGGTACACAGACCAAGAAAAGAACCGAGTTCAACCGCATGATCAGAATGTGCAAACAGAAAAAGATCGACCTTATCCTTACAAAGTCCATCAGCAGATTTGCGAGAAATACCGTAGACTGCCTCGAATATGTCAGAATACTGAAGGAACTTGGCATTGGCGTCATATTCGAAAAAGAGAATATCAACACGCTGACTATGACATCGGAATTTATGATTGCCCTGTACGGCTCATTTGCTCAGGCGGAATCCGAGTCCATCAGCAAGAACGTATCGTTCGGTGTGCAGATGGGATTCAAGGAGGGAAAGGTTAGATACAACTTCAAGCATCTGCTCGGATACAAACGAGGCGTGGATAACAAACCGGAGATTGTCCCCGAAGAAGCAGAAATCATACGGAAGATCTTTGAAATATTCCTTGACGGCGTCAGCATGAAGGATATTGCGAAGATCTTGGAACGGCAGGGTTGCAAAACAAAGCTCGGCAAAACCGAATGGACAACCGGCAACATTCGCAATATCCTCACTAACGAAAAGTATGTTGGTGATGTGCTGATGCAGAAAACTTACACGGTGGACTGCATTACACATAAGGTTGCCAAGAACAATGGTGAAAGAGCAATGTACCTTGCAACCGACTGCCATCCTGCAATCATCGACAGAAACACATACAATCTGGTACAGCAGGAGCTCGCAAGACGAAATGCCAAGCGAAAGGTCAGTACCAAGACCGTAACCGAGCAAGGAAAATATTCAAGCAAATATGCACTCACTGAGCTTATGATCTGCGGTGAGTGCGGTACACCGTATCGCCGATGCACATGGAATGTACACGGCAAGAAACAGATTGTATGGCGATGCATCAGCCGACTTGACCACGGCAGTAAGTACTGTAAAAGCTCCCCGACCATCCACGAAGAACCCCTGCACAGAGCAATCGTTCAGGCAGTCAATGAATTTTATGACTGCGGTGACGATGTGGCAAAGATTCTGAAAGCCAATGTGGAATCGGTACTTGCCGGCATGGAACAGAGTGAGATCAAGAAAGTCGAGGACAGGCTCAAGGAAATTGACAAGGCCCGAAATGATATGATCGCACTCATCACAAGCGGTTCCTGTGATGAAGATACACTCGATACTGAGTTTGCAAAGCTCTATGAAGAAGAAACACAGCTCAGCGGAAAGCTCCTGTCACTGAAAGCACAGTGCAAGGTATCCGATGATACAAAGGACAAGATCGAAAACACCATTGCAGAGATCGAAAACAGCAGATTTCAGCTGAAAGCTTTTGACGATGTGCTGATCAGAAAGCTGATTGAATGTGTCAAGGTCATCAGCAAAACCGAAATCATCATCATATTCAAGGGAGGGTACGAGGTAAAGGCAGAGGTTGAGAAGAAATAAACAAGAAAACGGCT
>JAFWWU010000045.1 GCA_017523285.1 Ruminococcus sp. | reverse complement strand
TTGCTCTTGCATTCGGAATGAACTGTGACTTCCGAGCGTAGTCTGAACCCTCGGCTTCAACAAGGATTCCATCGCTGCCGTTGGCATCAAGGAAGAGAATGCAATGGGCTGTGTTGCCTTCCATATACATCAGATCCTTGTTGTCGATAATTTCGGGAGCATCTTCAAGGGGATGATCTCTCATCTGCTCGAACCTCTTACCGTAGAGGGGAATGACTTTCTCCACTTCAATCTGCATCGGCTCGTAGCTGTAAGCCTTGTGATTAAGTGGAGCGTTAAATGTGATTTTCTTCATAGGCATCATCTCTCTTTCTTTTTAATAGTATAGGGCGAAGATAAAAAATGCCGAACCAATCGAGAGTAGTGACTCTCAACGGGTTCGGCATAACGAACAAGAAACCGTCGGAAACTTTGTGAAAGTTTTTCTGGGTAAAAAAGAGCAGACTCCGGAATTTTTCTTCCAAATCTGCTCTCACATCTCTTGAAAATGAAAAAACGCCCGTTCAAGTCCCAAAAACACTCGAAAAAGGCCTTAGGTGATCCACGGTTTTGCGAATAAAATTTTAGTGTCCACATACGCAAAAAAGTCCGAAATATCGGACTTTTTTGGCATGTGATCTTTTTCGTCACATATAGATGGTGCCGCTGACCGGACTTGAACCGGTACGGTATCGCTACCGAGGGATTTTAAGTCCCTTGTGTCTGCCTATTCCACCACAGCGGCATCAACATTAATATTATACTATAAAAATAATTATATGTCAAGTAAAAAATAAAAAAAGTTTTATAATCTGATTAATTTGTTTTTAATAGTTGTATTTGTGCTGTTATTATGTTATATTAATATATATTAAAAGTAAGGGGGAGTTGCTTTGCAGAACAAAATTGATTATGAAGCTAAAATAAAAAGTATTCTTATTTCTGAAGAGAAAATAAAAAAAGCATTAAAGGCTGAGGGTGAGCGTATCAGCAGAGAGTATGAGGGAAAGCCGCTTCTCCTCGTAAGTGTTCTCAAAGGTGCATTTGTCTTTATGGCTGATTTGTGCAGGGAGATTACAATTCCGTGCGAAATCGCATTTATGTGTGCCGAAAGCTATTACGAAGGCACTGTATCTTCGGGCAAAGTCAACATCACAATGGATTTAAAGCAGGATATAAGCGAATATAACGTAATAATTGTTGAGGATATTGTCGATACGGGCAGAACTCTCAGCGAGGTTGTGGAAATTTTCAGAAGTCGTAATCCTCTTTCGCTCAGCGTAGTTACTCTGCTTGATAAGCCTGAGAGAAGAGTTGTAAAGTTTGAGCCTGATGTCGCATTATTCACAATCCCTGACCGCTTTGTTATCGGTTATGGTCTTGACTGCGGCGAGTATTATCGTAATCTTCCGTACATAGCCGAATATAATGCAGAATGACTTGCTTAAGGTGGGATTTTTATGTTATTTGAAAAAGCGGAAATAAATGATATATCAGTACTGATTGAACTTCGGATAGCATATCTAATTGAAGATTATGGCAAACTTTCAGATGAGAATATCACTGTAATTTCCGATAATCTTAAAATATATTTTAGAGAACATCTTAATAATGATTTGCATGTATATGTTTGCAGAGAAGATAACAGAATTATTAGCTGTTGTTTTTTATGTGTTACGGAAAAACCTTCTAATCCGAGTTTTATAAATGGAAGAACAGGTACTATATTGAACGTTTATACAATTCCTGAATACAGAAAAAGGGGAATAGCAAGAAAACTGCTTGAAATGCTGCTTGCAGAAGCAAAGCAGAGTAATCTTGATTTTGTTGAGCTTAAAGCAACCGATTCAGGTTATAATCTGTATAAATCAATTGGATTTGAGGATATTGTGCAAAAATATCATAATATGAAATATGTTATAGAATATTGAGAGTGTGTTTTATTGTGAAAAAACTTGACATTTTCGGCGATTACGTTTATAATTATATTGAGCAGACTATGCGGTAGCGGAAACGTTTTAGTTTACGAGGAAAGTCCGAGCATCATAGAGCAGGGTAGCTGCTAACAGCAGCCGAGGGCGACCTTAGGGCAAGTGCAACAGAAATATACTGCCCTGATTTTTCAGGGTGATGGTGGAAAGGCGAGGTAAGAGCTCACCAGAGTGCAGGAGACTGCACTGCTATGTAAACCCTATCCGATGCAACGTCTATTGGTGCTTTATATCATAACATCTGCTCGGTGGATATAAAGTAATGACGGCTTGAGCTTAACGGCGACGTTAAGCCTAGATAAATTACCGCACACGACAGAACTCGGCTTATCGGTCTGGTTAAGAGCTTTCTGAAAAGAAGGCTCTTTTTATTTTGCGTGGTGAATTATGTTTATGGGCAAATTATTAATCGGGCGGACATCCTCCGTCTGATTAATAATAACAATACATCTTGTAGGGGATGCCGCCCTCGGCATCCCTTAAACATTCTCAATCGGGCGGATAATATCCGCCCTGTTTTTTTCTCTCTTGTAGGGGCGGATATCATCCGCCCGATTGGGTGATAAAAAACATGGTGTATAATAAATTTACGGGGCGTCGAGGATTTATGCTCTGTGAGTACGGCATCCCCCTACAAAAATATTGCTATTGAAAGTTTTGGTATGGTGTGTTATAATATAGGAAATCGGACAGAATGATAAATTAAAATTTGGAGGAGGTAAATTATGTTAATACCTGAAATACCAAATAACAGTTTGACAAAAGAAATCAATGAAATAGTCGATATAGCAATAAAACTTGAAGGTATCGAAAGATTTGTTTTTAATTCTCCTGCAACGAATAGTGAAATTGATACTCTTGAAAAGCTAATCAATTATACATTGTCCGAGGACTATAAAGATTTTTTGAAATTTTCTAACGGAATGACTATGAATAGCTATTCTGCTGATTTTTTTAATATAGATATGATTATCAACTATTATCATCAAAATAAAGCGGAATGGTTTCCGGCTGATTATATCATAGTTGCTAATATTATTGGCGATGGCGAAGTGTTGTGTTTATCTAGCATATCTGGAAGGTTTATCCGTTATTTTAATGGCGAGGAAACGTTTTTTGATTCATTCAAAGATGCTTTAAGAAATATAATAGATCTCATTAAGAGCGTTGATGAAGAGTATTTATTAGAAGATTAAATTCTGATTTATATAGTTTATTTATGCGTAGGGGCGGATATCATCCGCCCTGAATTTTTTATATTACCCAATCGGACGGATAATATCCGCCCCTACATAACAGTTGAAATATAAATGCTTTTGCTGTATAATAATATTGATGAATAAAAATCAAGGAGCTTATTAATATGAATAAATATATGAAAGCCGCTGTTGAAGAAGCGGAAATCGGCATAAATAACGGCGAGGGCGGACCTTTCGGCTGTGTTATAGTCAAGGACGGAAAAATAGTCGGTAGGGGACATAATCAGGTTGTAAAGCTTAAAAATCCTACATGTCACGGGGAAATTATGGCAATTGGTGACGCTTGCAGAAATCTTGATACATTCAACCTAAAAGGCTGTGAGCTTTATACTACGGGCGAGCCATGTCCTATGTGCTTCGGTGCGATACTCTGGGCGAATATTTCAAAAGTATATTACGGCTGTAATATTCTCGATACTGAGGATATAGGCTTCCGTGACAGACGTTTTTATGACGACAGCGAAAAGCTCAAAAAAGAAATGTTCACCTGTCTTGACAGAGAAGAGTGTCTGAAACTTTATGAGCAATACTCCGAAATGAAAAACAAAAAAGAATATTAAGATACAAAAAATGCGGCCTCCGAATAAATCGGAGGTCGCATTTTTAAAAGGGATTATATGAAAATGTTTATGAAAAAAGCTTATTGATGCTCATGGAAGAATGACGGGAGGATATCATATACATAATGTACTACATAACCCCACCAGTGAGTCTTACCCGGAGCTACAAGGAAGTAGAAGTTGCCCTCTGATAAATCAGATGAATAGATGAATGTATCTGTATGCTTCTTCATTGCCTCAACCTGTGGAGCAATATTAGGATAAGCGATATCTTCTGAGCCTGTTGCACAGAAGATAAAGTATTCATCAGGAGCATAGCCTGCCTTCTTGATTGCGTTTACAATATTCTGAGCCTTTTCGTCGTTTGAATTACCAACCCATGAGTCGCCGCTGAGTGGCATAAAGTATGCTATATAGTCAATAGCATTTATAAGAGTATGCCATGTACAAACTGAACCCATTGAGAAGCCGCCGAATGCTCTGTGGTATCTTGAAGCCTTGATGTCCTCAGCAGATGTTGATTCAGCGTATGTGCTGTACTTGCCCTCAACGTGTGGGATAAGATTCTGGAGAAGTTCCTGCCAGAAATCGCCCTCATTGCTTGAATAGAATGTAGGTGTAACTACAATCATAGGCTCAATATCACCGTTCATTATCATGTGGTCGAGAATCTTATGAAGATTTACATCATTTGAGAATAATGTATCCTGATTTTCACCGCCGCCATGCATGAGGTAGAAAATGTTGTATTTCTGATTTTCATCATATCCGTATGGGAGATAAACGTTTGCAGATGTCTGCTTTCCGCCATGACATGATGTATAGTATTCCTTTACAACCTTACCAGCCTGTTCACAGTTTTGTGTATAGTTGCCAGGGAATTCCTTGAACTGCATATTCTTGATGTATTCGAAATCATCTTCAGGCTCTTCTACAACAGGTGGGTCAGGGAATTTATCAATTTTAGCAAAGAGATATTCCTGAATAAGAACACCATCTGCAATATCAATCATTTTATCTGAGTTAAGGTCTGCCGCTGCAGGTGCTGAAAGCTTCTGATTGCAGATGTAACGTCTGAGCATTGCTGTATCAAAAGTAGTTATGCAATCGTCACCGTCAATATCGCCGAGCTGTGTGCCGAATGTCATATTATCCTTTACTGCTCCGACAGCGCCAACTGCAATTTCATCAATGTAGAAATCAGAGCTTCCGCTTGCTGTTTCAACATAAAGAACAAAATTACTGCCATCCGCAGGAAGTGTGAATTCAGAGCATGAAATAACGCCCCATTTGTCAGGCTGAACAGTCAGCGAACCGATATGTCCGTACTGGTCTTCTCCGCCTGTGCTGTATTGGATTGAAAGCATCATTTCAGAGGCTTTTTTGCCCTTAGGTGATACAGCGGCACTGAATGAATAGCTTGAGCCTGCGGTAAACTGGCTTCCCAGAGCTATCTGACAGCCATTCCATGAGTCTGTTCTTCCGCTTACATATAAAGCTTTTGAACCCTCATATGTGTTATCAGAGCTTACTGCTGCAGTTGCACCGCCTCTGCCTTCCCAGTCACCTGCGCCGCTTTCGAAATTGTTGTAATAATCGAAATCATTGGCGTTGAGTGCGTTTGCGGTAATTTTACTGTTGCTTTTCAGCATATCGGGCGAAACCGCACCGCTTACAGCAGTCATGCATATACTTAGTGCGACAGCTGCTGCCTTTAAAGATTTTTTACAATTCATCCTTTATTCCCCCTTGAATTGTTAAGGTTTGCAATTATTGCAATGTTTTTTCTTTTTTTACAGCTACATTATATAATATTTCTTTGAATTTGTAAAGGGATTTATGTAAATGTCAGCATTTTATTATAAAAATCAGTATAAATATCGCAATTACTGATAAGTGTTGGTTTGCTCAGATATCTTTGTCGAAAAATGAATACGGTAAATAAAAAAATTTTTATTGGGTATTTGAAAATCAGAAAAAATATGGTATAATATTCATAAGCAAAAATGATAACGGCGGAATCGTTTGTGTCGTTATCAGTAATCCCGCTTTATACGGCACTTATAAAGCAAATTGAAGGAGCTGAATAATATGAGAGGAAACAAATCTTATATTGAACTTAAAAAGACCGCTTTAATGCAGTATTTCAGCAGAATGAACGATATGCAGAAAAAAGCTGTGTTTACAGTAAACGGACCTCTGCTTGTTCTTGCAGGTGCAGGAAGCGGCAAAACTACGGTTATTGTAAATCGTATTGCCAATATGATTAACTTCGGCAATGCTTATTTTGATGAAACACGAAGTGGAAATGCTGATGATATTGAATTTCTTGAAGCTTACATAAATGGTGAAACAGATGACCTTGACGGACTGCGTGAGGCTGTTGCTGTAAACCCTATTAAGCCTTGGAATATCCTTGCGATTACATTTACAAATAAAGCCGCAAACGAGCTTAAAGAGCGTCTTAATGCTATGCTTGGAGAGGAGGCGCTCAGTATTCATGCCGCAACCTTCCATTCAGCTTGTGTGAGAATTTTAAGACAGGAAATCGATAGAATAGGCTATGGAAAGGATTTCACCATATATGATTCAGACGACGCTCAGCGTCTTATCAAGTCTGTTATGGCTGAAATGGAAGTATCGGAAAAGAATTTTGCTCCTAAGGCGCTTTTAAGCGAAATAAGCTTTGCAAAAAACAGAATGATTACTTCTGCTGAAATGAAAGAAAATGCAGGTGCTGATTTCCGTAAGAAAACTATTGCAAGAGTTTATTCGCATTATTGTGCAAGACTTAAAGAGTCAAATGCACTTGATTTTGATGATATATTGCTTCTTACCGTTAAAATTTTTGAAGATTTCCCCGAAGCTCTCGACAAATTCAGAAACAGATACAAATATATTCTCGTTGACGAATATCAGGATACAAATCAGGTGCAGTTCAGACTTGTTTCATTACTTTCAGAGCAGCACAGAAATATCTGCGTAGTAGGTGATGACGACCAGAGTATCTATAAATTCAGAGGTGCGGATATTACAAATATTTTAAGCTTTGAAAAGCAGTTTGAGGGTGCTGTGGTTATCCGCCTTGAACAGAATTACCGTTCTACAAAAACTATTCTTAACGCCGCAAATGCTGTTATTGCACATAATGAAGAGCGTAAGGAAAAGGCTCTGTGGACAAACGGCGATGAGGGCGACAAAATCTGCTGGTATAAAGCGTGCGATGAAAACGACGAGGCACAGTTTATTGCAAACGAAATCCTCAAGCATTATAAAGAAAGCGGTAAATACTCAGATAATGCAGTTCTTTACAGAATGAATGCTCAGTCAAACAAAATCGAACAGGCACTTATAAAGAGTGGTATTCCATATAAAATATACGGTGGTCTGCGATTTACAGACAGAGCAGAAATCAGAGATGTTATAGCTTATCTTAACTTTATCAATAATCCTTTCGATATGGTGAGATTTGAAAGAATAGTAAATAAGCCTAAACGCAATGTTGGTGATACTACCGTTGAGCTTATAAAGCAAATCAGCACAGACCTTAAGCTTTCTCCTCTTGATGTTATGAGAAACTGTGATGAATATGCTCCACTTTCAAAAAAGGTTTCTACTCTTAAAACAGTTGCGGCTATGTTTGATTCACTCATAGAAAAGGTTGATGTTCTTCCGCTTAACGAGCTTCTTGATGAAGTGCTTGCAAAGTCGGGATATATGGCGTATCTCAGAGGACTTGGCGATGAGGGAGTAAATAAAATCGAAAACGTGCAGGAATTCTATTCAACTGTAGCTTCATATACAGACGAAGCGGAAGACCCTAATCTTAACGAATTCCTTGAAGAAGTTGCGCTCTATACAGAAGCTGACAGAGATGATAACTCTGATGACAGAGTTACTCTTATGACTGTTCATTCAGCTAAGGGACTTGAATATGATAATGTTTTCGTTGTAGGTATGGAAGAGGGAATATTCCCCGGAATTCGCTCAATGGATTCACCTGAGGACCTTGAGGAAGAACGCCGTCTTGCCTATGTTGCGATTACAAGAGCAAAAAAGAAGCTTTATCTTTCTAATGCGGCTCAGAGATTGCTATTCGGTCAGACTCAGAGAAATCTTACTTCACGTTTTATAAAGGAAATTACAAGAGAGCTTATCGAAAAGAATGATAATACGATTTCTCTCAGAAATCAGATGTCAAACGAAGCTGTAACAGCAGTTCATTCAAGCAGTCTTCAGCAGCAGCTTGCGAGAAACAAAGCAAAATCAAATACTAAAGCCGAAGCTGTTGAATATACAGCAGGCGAAAGAGTTATGCATAATTCATTCGGCGAGGGTACAGTTTTATCTGTAAAGAAAATGTCAAATGACAGTATGCTTGAAATTGCTTTTGATAAGGTAGGGACAAAACGCCTTATGGCTAATTTTGCCAAACTTAAAAAAATATAATATAATCATCAAGGAGAAAGAATAATGAGAAAAACCAAAATTGTATGTACTATCGGACCAGCAACAGATAAAGAAGAAATAATGCGTGAGCTTATGATTTCGGGAATGAATGTAGCTCGTTTCAACTTTTCTCACGGTGATTACGAAACACATACAAGACGTTTCGAAATGGTTGATAAGCTCAGAAAAGAGCTTGGGCTTCCGATTGCCACACTTATGGATACAAAAGGTCCTGAAATCAGACTTGGTAAATTCGTTGACGATAAGCCTGTTGAAATCTTTTCAGGTGATACTTATACTCTTACAATTGAGGATATTCCGTGTACAGATAAGGTTGGAAGCATCTCATTTAAAAATCTCCCTAAGGATGTTGGTATCGGCACAAAAATACTTATAAATGACGGTGTTATCGAGCTTGTTGCCGAAAAGGTTACATCAACTGAAATTGTATGCAAAATCATTCACGGCGGTATTCTTTCAAACAACAAGGGAATCAATGTTCCCGGAGTAAAGCTTTCAATGCCTTATCTCAGCGACGCAGATATGAACGACCTTGAATTTGCCGCAAAAATGGGTTATGATTTTATTGCCGCAAGCTTTGTAAGAACTTCTGCTGATATCAATTATCTCAGAAAATTCACTCAGAGTCTTGGCTGGTTTGATGTAAGAATTATTGCTAAGATTGAAAATCTTGACGGTGTTGAAAATATTGATGAAATCCTCGAAGCTGCTGACGGAATTATGGTTGCAAGAGGGGATATGGGCGTTGAAATTCCGTTTGAGAAGATTCCGGCTATTCAGAAAGAGCTTATCCATAAGGGATATAACTCAGGAAAACAGGTTATCACAGCTACACAGATGCTTGAATCAATGATTTCAAATCCACGTCCTACAAGAGCTGAAATCACAGACGTTGCAAATGCTATTTATGACGGCACAAGTGCAATTATGCTTTCAGGTGAAACAGCGGCAGGTGCATATCCTATTGAAGCTGTAAAAACTATGGCTCTCATTGCAGGTACTACCGAGAAAAATATTGACTACCGCAAGCGTTTCCGCAACAGACCTACTGAAATCAGCAATACAATTGAGGACGCTATTTCTCATGCAACAGTTACAACTGCACATGACCTTAAAGCAAAGGCTATAATTACAGTTACAAAGGGTGGACAGACTGCAAGACTTATTTCAAAATACAGACCTGACTGCCCGATTATAAGCTGTACTACAAGCGAAACTGTATGTCGTCAGCTTAATATGAGCTGGGGAGTTATTCCTTGCGTGATTGATGAAAAGACAAATACAGATGATTTATTTGCAAGTGCTGTTGAAGCATCTGAATCAAAGGGGCTTGTTGAAGATTCGGATCTTGTTGTTATCACAGCAGGCGTACCGCTTGGCGTTTCAGGAACTACAAATCTTATGAAGGTTGAAAAAGTCGGACACTAAAAAAACGGAATATATAAAAGGTATAAAATGACAGGCGTATGCGGAAAGCATACGCCTGTTTTTGGTTGCTCTGATGTTCTTGATAAAAAATGAAACTATATGAGAATTTATAGATTTTCATAGCTGATATCTGAGATTAGTCAACTGTTTTCAGTCAGAATGCGTTTCATAATGCAAAGATCGAATACATCAAGCTTGCCGTCAAGACAAAAGTCACCATCAGCACCATTCCAGATTTCAACTTCAGCTACTCCGAGAAGCCACTTTTGTAATGTAACTGCATCGGCAATGTCGAAATTGTCATTGCCGTTTATATCCCCTGAAACCTTAATCTTTATTCTGAAAATAAGATCCATTGATTCGTTGCTGTAATAAATAACCTCTGGTTTATATTTGGTAGCAAATTCAAACATATCGGCATATTTGTAAAAATGTGCCAACTGATTATTGTCAACTATACAATAATTTGAATCAGCAGTATAAAACGGACTTGCATACATCCAGTCTCCTGGCACTTCGGGATTTTTTATACCGATATTCGTACCAAATGTAAAGTCGTGAAGCTTTAACACTTCGTCAGGAATTAACTCCCCTGTATCCTCGTCATATATAATAACTCTTGTTGCACCGTCAGGAAGAACAGGTTCAGGATTTGCTCTATAACTCAGATAGCAGTTTACATTAATGTGCTTTTCATCTTCGGATGTGACTTCAAATCCTTCAAATTCATAGTAGCCGTCTTCTGTTCCTATATTGAAAGAATAACCGCAATTTGGATCGTAGGCTCTGTTTGAATCAATAACGCAGGGATTGGAGTCAATCATATAAAGCTCGCTTAGACAAGGCTCATCGGGACTATCCTGTATCGTACTTTTCATAAATGATGAGTTTTCGGGAACGTCAATCAGCTCCCCTGTAGCTTTGTCTATAAATGTTATAATGGTACTTCTGTTTGAGCAGTCAACAATTTCAGAGCAGTTGTTTTTTATGTTATATCTTCCGATTGTTATATCAAAAGGCGATTCATCTGACCAGTGTCTGCCAACTGACCATTTAACATCAACCAATCCGTCTGCAATCGGCTCATATACCATAACAGAGCGAGAACTCTGTCCGCCAACAAGCTCTACCTCTGAACGCAAATCAAATCCGTTACAGTCAGATTCCATAATATATTCAATTTCGCCATCGCCGCTCTGTTCCATTTCAAGAGAAGCTCCTGTGCTTCCATTCACATTTGCACAGTATGCGATATACGGAGTGTGAGTATAGGGATTGGAATAAACACAAGCACCACAGGAAGCAAGGTTACTATGATGACTATAGCTTTCAAGCCAAGTATACTCAGCAGGGCAGTCAGGAAGCCAATTGTAAATATCGGTCTGTTCAATTAAACCGCTTGGATTTTCAAAGGTGAATGTATCAATTATTTTTTTCTTATAACCTGCACCGAGGTCTTCTATCCATTCTACCGTCAGGTCATGTCCCTCCAGTACTCGGAACATCTGGACTTTAAAGATATACTGAACTTCGCTGTTTGCATAATTTTCGAAAAAGCTGTAATCGTCCGTAGAAATACCTAATTTCTTGCATAATTCTTCATATTCTGCAAGAGCTTCTTCATCATTCGGGTCAGGCTGTTCGGGAATTTCAAGCTCAAAAACTGCTTCACCGGTACATGCCGGTGTATTTATCATTGCCATACTTCCCGAATATGAAGTTCTGTATTTATCTATTTCATCAGAACGCATTGGTTTTACAAGACAAATGAAATTATCCTCAACGTGTGTTTTTCCGTAGGTGTTATAGAATTCCATTGCATCAATAAAATTCATTGGTGTCCAATCGGGCAGAGTGCCAATTATCGTTTCAAGCTCAGGTCGCTCGGCAGCGTGTGCGGGAGGTAATGTTGCTGTAGTAGCAAGCATCATTCCTGCTGTTAAAAAGGATAAAAGTTTGTTTTTCATAGTAATTCCTCCATTCTATGTTGAGATATGCGTTAATGTTTATGTTTGCCGGTATTATATATCTTCTTGAATTTAAAACTTAGAAAATATATTAACTTACAATTAGTTTATCATAATAATTCGGATGATGTCAATAGTTTTAAGGTAAGTTGCATTTTTAAGGGGGTAAGTTGCATTGACACATGATTTGAATATGACATTTTCAGTTTGGAAGATGTTTAAGAAAAAAATGCAGTTATCGTCAAAAAATTCGATAACTGCATTACAATCATATTTTAAGCAAGAGGAAGTTCCTCAATAAGCTTAAGAACATATTTCTGAATTGCTACTACGTCTTGTACATTTATACCATTTGATTCGCCTTGAACATCTGCATTTGCAGTACCTTGCTTTGTCATTGAATAGTTTTCAGCGTTAATGAGATAGCATTTTACAAGCACAATGTCAGCGACATCAACAGCTCCGTCGCAGTTTGCATCGCCTGCAAATGTGATTGCATTCGGTTCTGTTGTGGTAGTTGTAAACTCAGGTGCAGTAGTTGTACTTGAAGCTGTTGTGGTAGTTGTAAACTCAGGAGCAGTAGTTGTACTTGAAGCTGTTGTAGTAGTGGTAACCTCAGGTACGGTAGTTGTACTTGAAGCTGTTGTGGTAGTTGTAACCTCAGGTGCAGTAGTTGTACTTGAAGCTGTTGTAGTAGTGGTAACCTCAGGTACGGTAGTTGTACTAGGAACTGTTGTAGTAGTGGTAACCTCAGGTACGGTAGTTGTACTCGGAGTTGTGGTTGTTGTGATGTCATTACTATCAAGATTTTTTATATCAACTCCGTCGATAGTCATTATATTAGTCTTTACATCAGCACTACCTGATGACTGAAATGCCTGAACACAAAAACCCACCTCAATAAGTTCTCTACCGAGTTCCATTCCAAGCTTTTCCCATTCTTCAAAATGTTTTGTAACATTAATTGTACCACTTGTACTTGTATCGCCTTCACGACGCACACTAAAATATCTGTCAAGTGATTCAGATAATCCATGTATTGTGATAGCCCTGCCCATCTTATAAACATCATAAATATGACCGTCTACTGTAATTTCACCCAAAGATTTAAAACTATTTGGCAAACTCCATTCTACCCAATCTTCAATAATAAAAAACTCTACCTTTAAATCTGATGTAAAGCCAGTAGCACCGATAGATGAATTTCCTTCTGGTTTATAATCCACATCATATTGTATTTTTATTTCGCCAATTTCTGACCAATCTAAACGGTTATCTTCCCATTTTTTACCTGCAACGGCAAAATAATCATCTATTCCATTCCAATTTGTAATATAGCTGCCATTATCCCCGACTTTCATTTCGGTTGTACCCGTATCATCCGAAGTCCAGAGTTCCCAATAATAGCCATCTTTTACGCCTTTGCCTGAGCCGTTGACTGCATTGGCAGACATGGTTATATTGTTTTCCTGAGTCGATATGCAAGTTATCGACAGCATGACAAACGCTGTTACTGCACTGAATAGTTTTTTGATACCCTTTTTCATAATTGCCTCCAATTCAACTTTAAAATTTTAACCGTTTGATTAATGTATTAATTTTATCCTAATCATATAATGTATTCAACTCATTTATTGCGACTATAAAAAGAATGAGTCCGGTCAAGCACCGAACTCATTCATAAAGTTATTATCGTTATAAAAACATGATTCTATTATTTGAAATTAAAGTTATGCCAGTCGTATGAATTAATTTCACTAATCTTTTTCTGATATTCTTCTTTGCTGATTGTTTCACCATTGTGCTTATATGCCATAGCTCCTGTATCATAGTCAACTCCAGCCCAATATTCCTCTGTATTGACAATATTATTATTGCCTAACTCAATAACTTTAGCAAGGTCTGCACCTCCCTCTGCAAGAAAGATAATCAGATTTTTATCTGCACAATACATTACACCCTCGCTTGTTTCTGTAATTGCGATATTTTCGTATTTATTATTCTGATAGAAGTATAAATTTGCACATATTGCAGAGCTTGGGAACATTTCATTTATAATCAATTCAGGAATTGTATCATTATTTAAATCTACTAAATCATAGCTTATGCCACTGGCGTTAGTATTCTTTAATACTGAATTAGCTGTTTTTATTGCTGCTGATTCGTAAACGTCTGTTACATTTGTATCATCATATTTTTTTTCTGTTTCAATATCATATTGAATGTATTCCATTTCAGACCAGCCGTAAGAATCATATTCATTCATCTTTTCGATATAAAGCTCCTT
>JAFWWU010000044.1 GCA_017523285.1 Ruminococcus sp. | reverse complement strand
GGGTTCGAGTCCCCGATGGTGCACCATAAGCGGCCCGTTGGTCAAGCGGTTAAGACTCCGCCCTCTCACGGCGGCATCACCAGTTCGAGTCTGGTACGGGTCACCAAATTCATAGTCGGTGCTTATAGCGTTGAGGTTCCACCCGTTCCCATTCCGAACACGGAAGTTAAGCTCAACTGTGTTGACAATACTTGGCTGGCAACGGCCTGGGAAGATAAAACAGTGCCGGCACTTATATTCCTCCATAGCTCAGTCGGTAGAGCACCTGACTGTTAATCAGGGTGTCACTGGTTCAAGTCCAGTTGGGGGAGCCATTAATTAAGTCCGAACAAATAATGTTCGGACTTTTTTATTATGAAAAGGGGTATAATCATGAAAAAATCAATATTAAAGAGAGTTTTTACAGCAATTACTGCCGGTGCAATGGTTTTTGCGTTTGCAGGCTGTAGCGGTGATAAGAAAGACAGTTCTTCAACAACAGGTGAGGACGTTTCACTTCAGAAAGTACTTGACAGCGGCAAGTTAGTTCTTGGTCTTGACGCAACTTTCAAGCCAATGGGCTATACAAACGATAAGGACGAAATCGTAGGTTTTGATATCGATGTTGCTGAGGAAGTTTGCAAGAGAATGGGCGTTAAGCTCGTTAAGGAATCTATCAACTGGGAAACAAAGGAACAGGATCTTAATGCCGGAAGAATTGACTGTATCTGGAATGGTATGTCTGTAAGTCCTTCAAGAGCAGAGGAAATGAATCTTTCAGAGCCTTACATGAAAAATTCAATGGTATTTGTAGTTCCTGTTGATAGTGATGCAAAAACAATGGATGACCTCAGCAAAAAGGTTATCGGTGTTCAGAACGGCTCCACAGCACAGGATATTCTCAACGCTTCTGATATTGCTGATACTATTACTGAACAGGCTATGCCTACTAATATTGAAGCTCTTCAGCAGATGGAACTTGGTCTTGTTGACGCAGTTTTTCTTGATTCTGTTGTAGCAAATTATGAAATTACTTCATCGGGCAAGAATTATATTGTTCTTCCTGATGGGCTTGAAGAGGAAGAATACGCTATCGGTTTCCGCAAGAATGACCAGAAGCTTCGTGATGAAGTTCAGAAAATTCTCGGCGAAATGAAGGCTGATGGAACTCTTGGTGAAATTTCAACAGAATGGTTCGGAAGCGACATTACAACAGTTAAGTAATTTATTGAGTATAAAAAAGAGTGCTGAAAAGCACTCTTTTTTTACTGGTATAACATCTTACATATATCGACAAAAAGCAATAAAACTATTGCTATTTCCTCGCTTTCTGTGTTATAATATGAGATAGTGTGATAGCATGGTGATATGTTAACGGGATAAAGTAATGCTGTCATAAATAATTATTATGAGGTGAGCTTCAATGACCGCAGAGGAAATATATAAGGTCTTTTTGATACTCATTGAGTATCTTGTGCCAACATTAAAAATATTTGGATTTACATTGCTTTATTCTGTACCGCTTGGTATGATAGTTGCATTACTTAAAATGTGTAAATTCAAGCCTGTTTCGTGGCTTACAAATATTTACATACTTATAATGAGAGGTACTCCTCTTATGCTTCAGGTAATTGTTGCCTATTATGCAATACCTATGCTGAAACAGCAGAATAATCTACCTGAATTTATACAGAATTTTCTTGCTGGAATAAATATCCAAGGCGAGAATTTCCTTTTCAATGCCGTAATAGTTGCGTTTTCGCTCAATTACGCTGCATATTTTGCAGAAATTTTCAGAGGCGGTATAGAATCTATTCCAAAAGGACAATATGAGGCTGCAGCTTCGCTCAGTTTTACAAAAACTCAGACATTTTTCAGAATAATACTTCCACAGGTTGTAAAAAGAGTTGTTCCTGCAAGCGCAAATGAGGTTATAACACTTGTTAAGGATACATCACTTGCAAATGTAGTAGCCTATGCGGAAATTACTCTTAAAGCAAAACAGCAGATGCAGAATTACAGCTCGCTAATGCCGCTTTTTATTGCAGGTGCATTTTATTTTGTGCTTGCAATGATTCTTACAGTAATAGCTTCTCTCGTTGAGAAAAAACTCAATTATTACAAATAAGGAGGTATATCCGTTATGACAATGCTTGAAGTAAAAAATGTATCAAAATCTTTCGGACAGCTTTGCGTTTTGAAGGATATATCTTTTAATGTAGAAAAGGGAGAGGTTGTTGCTATTATCGGCCCATCGGGAAGTGGAAAATCAACGCTTCTGAGATGTATTAACCAGCTTGAAAAAGCAAGCAGTGGACAGATAAAAGTATGTGGAATGGATATGCTTGAAAAAACAGAAAGCGGCAAAACTGTCCACGCTTCTTCTAAGACTCTGAGAGATATACGACTTAAAATCGGACTTGTTTTCCAGAACTTCAATCTTTTTCCGCATATGAATGTACTCAGAAATATAACAGAAGCACCTGTGAGAGTTCTTAAACAAAGCAAAGCTGAGACTGAGAAAAAAGCTATGGAGCTTCTTGAAAAAATGGGGCTTGCCGATAAAGCAAAAGCATATCCATGTGAGCTTTCGGGTGGACAGCAGCAGAGAGTTTCAATTGCAAGAGCACTTGCTCTTAATCCTGATATGCTGTTTTTTGATGAGCCTACATCAGCTCTTGACCCTGAGCTTACAGGAGAAATCCTGAAAGTAATAAAAGAGCTTGCGGCTGACGGTATGACAATGGTTATTGTAACTCACGAAATGGCATTTGCAAGAGATGTAGCCGACCATGTAATATTTATGGAGGGTGGTTATATTATTGAAGAGGGTACACCTGAGCAACTATTCGGCAACACTTCAAATGAACGTACAAAACAGTTCCTCCAGAGATATAACAACGGATGATTTTTTATAAGAATATAGGTTTATGTCAATATGGCTTGGAGAACAAATAAATTAGTATAGTAAGGGGCTTGGTGGATTATGAAAAGAGCTATAAAAATATTAATTATGACTGCAATTATTGCTTTAACAGCATCAGGCTGTGGCAATGATATCAAAGATACTTCTACTAAAACAGAGAAAGCAACTGAATCAATCGAAAGTATATCAGATAATTCAGAAACAGCTGAAAGTTCATCAGATAATCCGGAAAAAGAAGATAAAATCTGGTTAGACGCTAATAGTGTTGTAGCTACTACTATTAGAATTGAGACAAATATGTATTTTTATGAAGGTACAAATCCTCCTATATTAATACATGATATTGTTAAAGATGATGGTGGCTTTGGTACACATCTGATTGAAACACATCCGGCACTTGAAGGAATGGAATATATCCTTGAATTTGGTACTAACCAAGCTATATTGAATGTATTTTGCTTGCAGCCAAATACAAATCCTGTAACAATAGGTTGTAGCGGACAGAAAAAGAAAATATCAGATTGGGGATTTGAAAGTTGGGAAGATATTCTTGCTCATTATGAATTGGATGAACTATAAACGGTTTTAACAGATTATATCAAAGGTATGCCGGAAATAGAATTCAAAGAAGTAGATCAATTTTTTGAATATCATTAATGAATAAAAAACAGGAAGTTGAAATATTTCAGCTTCCTGTTTTTATTGTTAAAGCTCAGAGCCTCAGCGATGGTATTGTTCAGATGAATTTATAGCTAATACAGCTTTAAAATCAATAAATCTGTGTGTAGAGAATCATACCGCCATTATTACTATTGCTTTATAATTTCTTTTCTCATTTTAATTTTATCAAAAACATCAATAACGCCGTCGTTATACAAATCTCCTGCCAGCCAATCAGTGAGCGTTCCTGCACCGAGAATATACTTTTCAAGCATAACAATATCCGCAACGTCAAAACTTCCGTCTGCATTTACATCACCTGTAATTCTTTCAGGAGTTTTTACTTCTTCTGCTGCTTCAAGTATAAATTTCTGTCCGTCACCGCCCCAGTATTCCCATTGACATATATTTGCGCCGTCTTCTGTGCTTATTTCAAATACATCCGCACATCTGACGTTATCAGAAATTACAGTAAAAAGCGAATAAGTGCCGTCTTTGTTGCACTGGATATTGAATTTTTGTGATTTATCGCCTTTATATTCTGCCAGAACTAAGTCTGCTCCGTTTTCGGATGAATTATTCTCTACAGTAAGTGTTTTTCCGTCAGCAGTCTGCAAAATGTATGTGCCGTCAGACTGTTTTGTGATATTCCAGGTCAGAGCCGAACTCTGCACTGCGCTTCCTGATTTTTCCGCAATATATAAGCCGCTGTTAAGATTTCTCATTGTATAATATCCGCTGGTTACTGAAGGATGTACAGGTTCAATCTTCCAAAGCTGACAGTCGTACTCATTATAGGCAAACTGATTGATATTTCCGCCATTTTCTGTTGACCATTCAAATACATCAAGTCCACCTTTTCCGCCTGAGCATTTTGAAACTATGCCATAGTAATTTCCTGTTTTAATCAATGAAAACAATTGATTATCAGTGCCTTTATATTCCTGTAATTCTACATTCACACCGTCAGCGGCTGAGCTTTCAGCAACTGCAACACATTTTGATTCATCGCCAAGTGATACTATACGGAAATACTTTTCATCAACTGAAATGAGCTTCCACTGCTGCGCCCAGCACTTATTGAAATCCCATTGCTGAATATTTGTACCGCTTTCAAGCTTTCCTTCGGGCAAATCAAGTGAAAGTCCGCTGTTTTTATTTGTGATATAGTATGGCATTCCGCTGATAAGGTTACTGCCGCCAAGTTTTATAGCTGTACTCTTTTCACCGATAGTATCGTAAGCTATTACAAGCTCAGCATTTTTATCAGTATAATCTCTGAGAGAGTCTCTGTCGCTGCCTGTATACTCGCTGTTCTTAGCGCCCCATATAGTCTGATTATTATTACCTACAGCTGTAAAAGACATAACCTTTTTGCCTTTTTCGTTTTCAGCTGCTATAAAATATCCGCTGTATTTCTGATTTTCTATGGTAATTACTGCTGCAGCACTATCTGCTGACTGCTCCCATTTACCTGAAACATCACCCGAAATTGTATGGTCAGAATTAAGCTTTATTTTCTGATAGTTTATTACATTGCCGTTTGTTGCTGTTCCGTGGTTGATATATTCATAATCGCCTGTAATATCAGCTTCATCATAACCGCCTTCTGAAATATGGTCACCGCCGAACTCAAACGGAGTTACTACAGGCCAGCCTTCATCGTTAAAGAACATCTCATGAACCTTTACCTCGTGATATTCTGTACCATTATTGAATCTGGTATGATAAAACAGATACCATTTTCCGTCATCATCACGCAATACGGAGTTATGACCTCCTGCCATATATGCTGTATCAAGTGTGCTGAATTTATAATTACCCATAACTTTCAGACCTATACTGTCCAGATTTGTATTCGATTCCAAAACAGCAGGTCGTCCTGCGGCATCAACATAAGGTCCGAGAGGATTTTTTGAACGTGATACACGCATATTATATCCGCCATTTGCCTGTAATCCGCCATAAGTTGTCCATAAATAATAATAGCCGTTATCTGAGTTGTATTCAATAAACGGTCCTTCACCCGATTTACCGTAGCCTCCTGCAATTTTAGTACCAAAATAGCTGTCAACCATTCTTCCGTCAGAAGTTTTTCCTGTTTTCGGATGAATACACTTTCCTGTTTCGGGATTTATTTCAATAGTAAAAATACCTCCTGACCATGAGCCATAAGTCATATACATCTTTCCGTCAGAGCCATAGTAAATTGTCGGGTCGATAGCATTAGGGAAAAGCTGATTGTTGAATTCATCTCCTCTGAACCAGCTATCATTCATCGTAATATCGCCTGAATTTACAAGTTCGTCGATATTAGTTGAAGTATACTTTTTATTTACATTCTTAGTTGAACTCTTTACATACTGGTCGTTTTTGGTAAATCCTGAATAAATCAGAGTATCTCCGAACGTGTAAGGGCCTTCAATATTTTTTGATGTTGCAAAGCATATAACAGAACGGATATACGTTGATGTGGTGCAGAAATACATCACATAAGCACCTTTTGTACCATCTGCATTACGGAAATCGGGATTCCATATAACATCGGGGGCCCATACGGAAAATCCGCCCTCACAGTCTTCTAAATCCTCACCAGCCCAAGCAAAAGCTTTTTTCAGATTCTGAGAGAGATCGCCGAACTCTACATTATTTGTTCTTGTATAGCCATTTGTAAATCGTGTCCAGTTCTGTAAATCCTTTGTGCGAGCCGCATCAATATGTGAACCGAAAACATAATATGTATCACCGTTCTTGATTATTGAAGGGTCATGCACAGAAACTCGTGTTTTCCCTGCGGCAGCATCTGAACTGAAATCCGCAGCTGTAAGAGAGGGGAAAACTGTGAGCATTAAAGTTCCTGACAGTATGAGGGAAACTGTCTTTTTAAATAATCTCGTTTTCATAAAAACTCCTTTTATAATATTCAGGATATGCTTCGCCTAAAAAGTATATCCTGTTTATTATATTATAGAATAAATTGTTGCAAAAGTAAATGACACATCATCTTATATTTCTGAAATATTATGTTAATATCCTTCAGCACCAGTTCTTCGTAATTATAAACTCATACACTTAGATTAAGACTTATTGGCAATAAAATCTTCAATAGATAAAGTGCCGCCTGTAGAGGTATGTGCATAATACGCAAGCACTAATGACGCATCGATGGCATTGATTTCTTTGTCGCCATTTATATCAGCTGCATCATTTTGTTTTAAAGTAAATGTCGCTGTGTTACCTGTGGATATCAAAGCATACTCTGTAAGAATAAGTGATGCATCAGAAGCATTGACAGAATTATCCATATTGACGTCACCAATCGCTACTGCATTAAGATGTACCGCTATTTCCTTTTCATTTTCATCATCTTTTGTTACTGTAAATGAATTTTCAGATACTACATCGTCAACAGTAAAATCATATATCACAGTACTATATGAATCGGGATTGTCGTTTCCGTCAGGCACATTGAATTTATGCGTATAAATATCAGAAGTAAGATTATATTTGCCGCCTGTAAGTGTAACTGTAAGCGTATAATCACGATAGTCATCCTCTGTTGTATCTCTGCCCTCAATATCAAATGAATATATTCCGCCTGCCGGAAGAGCAGTTGAATAGTATTCATGATTATTAAACTCAGGAGAATTATAAACTATATCCACCTTTGCATCCGCATCCTTAGGAATTGATATATACAGTGTTCTGTTGATGTCAGCCTGATTTATATGTTCGCATACAGGGTTAATTTGCACAGATTCATCCGCTATATCTGCAGCTTCTGCACAAAGATTCATTGAAACAGCAGAAAATGAAATTGAAATTGCTGATATTACTGATAAAAAATTTTTGTATCTCATTGATATTACCTCTTAATTTAAAAATTCAGCATAAACTGCTCCCGCATTATCATTCAGGACAATTATTCTGATATTATCTGTATTTATTTCTTTTGAAAGATAAATTGAAAATCCATAAGGACTATACTCAGTATCTTTAAGTAAATTCTCCTCAAAACAGTTGAATGCTTCATATATATTTCCGTCTGCTTCAACTAAAATCCTGTATTTATCTCCCTTGAAAAAGCTTTCGGGGAGCATACCGTAAATATGCGTCATGCCATTGTTTTCTGCTGTTTTTATAACAGCCTCTGAACTGTCGCCCTTTTCAGCTTTGATGTCAGATATTTCAACGGCACAAGCTTCCATAAAAGGAGCAGATTTAAGAAGATTTTTGAGATTTCTCTCTACGATTTCTATTATTACAGTATCTTTAGCCTTGACTTTTTTCAGATTATAAGGCATAGCTCTAGAAAATTCAGCTGTATTGAATTGCTCTGACATATAAGGAAGTATTGCTTCACCGAATGAATCACGGAACATCATAAGATGTCCTTGTGAATTTTTGTTTTCAGTCGTTATTGAAATATCATCAAGACCTCTGAATCTGCTTGTGTATTTATACTCAAACTCATAATCGTTATGCAGCTGCATATCCTTTGCTTTTTCTGACGGATAGAGCATTGCCGCAAGGTCGCCGAGTCTGTCATTTGCTGTATACCAGTTACTTCCCGCAGAACAGGAGCTTTTCCCAAGCTTATTCATAAGCATTGTATGAGCAGCATACGCACCAAAATTATTCCAGTGTGTATCTGTTTTATGATACAAAGCGGTAGGCGAGTTGAGAGCTTCAAGCTCTGATTTCATATCAATATAGAAATCATCGGATGAAAGAATTTCTGTCAGATTTTCAAGATTGCTGTTGTTATCTGTCTGTATATAGTTATAAGGCATATTCTCAGGATAAAGAGAGTTTTTATTCGGTGCGGAAAAGAATATGAAATCAGCACTCCTGCTTTCGCAGTATCTATCAATAATACGAAGATTATTTGCAACTGCATTGATTTCTCCGTTACTGAGAGTATTTATTCTCTGAAAATCACTGACAGTTTCACTGTAATAAAGCCAGCCTTCTTTACCGACAATTACATCATCATCGGCTGATGTATGCATAAGAGCAGATTTCAAACGTCCGTCTGCTGTTACAAGCTGCTGACGGAATGCAAAATTTTCTGAAAAATAGTTCTCAAATTCTTTAAAGAAGGCTGTATTTATCTTGCCTTCATTCAAAAAAGAGGGGAGCTTTGCAGACTCACGCTTTTCCTTTGAAGCATCACCTTTAAAAAACGGTGTACAGACTGCGGGAACTAAACATACTGTCAGAAAAAGCGCTGAATAAATTCTGTAAAAATTATCTTTTTTCATCTTTGCCTCCTCTTAAAATCTGAAATAAATAAATGGATTATATGAGGCTGATGAAAGTGATAATATGCATAGTCCCAGAAGTATCATTGATACACAATATGTACTGTATTCGTATACTGATGCAGATTTACCGCTTTTAGCCTTCGACTGTATCTTTTCCATAACAGGCATTGAAAAAATCACCGCAAATACAAATACTATGATATATAAAGGTGTAAGCTGAACCATAAACATAGCTGTCTGCTGAATATCACCTGAGGGCTTGAACATATGCCCTATATAGCGACAAGCTGTTGCAAGATTGTCTGCACGGAAAAATACAAAAGCTAAAGTAGTGACAAATACAGCGTATATATGTCGCAAAGGCTTAATCCACTTTTCAGTGTTGATAATCTTATACGATTCAATCATAAGAAATACACCATTGAGAAGTCCCCATACAATGAAATTAAGACTTGCACCATGCCACAAGCCAGTGCAGAAAAATACTATCAGCTTGTTAAAAGCAGTTCTTACCTTGCACTTTCTGTTGCCGCCAAGCGGAATATACAGATATTCCTTGAACCATGTAGATACTGAAATATGCCATCTGCGCCAGAATTCCTGCATACTCTGCGAGATATACGGATATTCGAAATTCTCTTTGAATGTAAAGCCGAACATTTTGCCAAGTCCGATTGCCATATCACTATAACCGCTGAAATCAAAGTAAATCTGAAACAGATATGATAATGCCCCAAGCCATGCAAGAGAAATTGAAAGCTCTGTTGTTTCAAGGCTGTAAACATAGTCGGCTGTGACTGCCATTGTATTGGCTATAAGAAGTTTTTTTGATAATCCGATAATAAATCTTCTGATACCCTCTGCTGTCATTTGCGGAGTGCTTTCACGATGATCAATCTGATCGGCAAAATCGTAATATTTTACAATCGGACCTGCCACAAGCTGAGGGAAGAATGTAATATAAAGTGCAAGCTTGAAAACATTTCTCTGTATATAATCGGGAGATTTATATGCGTCAATAACATAAGACATTGCCTGAAATGTATAGAAAGATATTCCTATAGGCAATGCTATATTCGGAATCGATACGCTGAGAAATGGCAGTTTGTTCAGCATTTCTGCTCCGAATCCTGCATACTTGAAGATGCCAAGCATAGAGAGGTTGAATACTATTGAAAATACAAGACAAGCCTTTCTGCTTTTATTTTCCTTTTTCATTAAAAGTCCGAATATATAATTCATTATAATTGAAATAATCATAAGAATTATTGCTTCCGGCTCACCATATGTATAGAATAAAAGGCTGAATAACAGCAAAAGCATGTTTTTCAACCTGATTGACGGTATAATCCTGTAAAGGATATATACCGCCGTAAGAAATATAAAAAGAAATACAGGGCTGCTGAATACCGTATCTGCTCCTTATACTGCTGTGTAGAATAAAAGCTCTGTTACAGCTCCGTTACTGTATTTTACATCAAGCTCCTTATCACCGCTGTAGTATACTGTATAATCGCCTGATGCTTCGCCAGCTCCGTAAGCTGCTTCAACGTCAGCCTGTGAACTTCCTATTGTAATTGCTTTATCTGTTGAGAATTTGTTGCTTGTAATAGTTACACAGCATATATTCTCTGCTCCGTCAAGAACATAACACTCAATAGTAAGACCGTCATATTCGTATATCTTTGAATCTGCACCGTTTGTATAACAGCTTGGTGCAGTAGAAACATTTAAAGGTGTTCCAAGTGATGAAACTATGCCGCTTGCGTTTTTGAGAAGAGTATCAAAACTGAATGTAACTTT
The DNA here is from genome assembly GCA_017523285.1 of Ruminococcus sp. Taxonomy (GTDB): domain Bacteria; phylum Bacillota; class Clostridia; order Oscillospirales; family Ruminococcaceae; genus Ruminococcus. The sequence continues at coordinate 1,885 of JAFWWU010000044.1, read as the reverse complement.
TTGCGGCTCCTGCTGTACCTGCTCATCAGGCTGATTATTCTGTGGCTCAGTCTGTGGTGCTTGTGTCTGAGCTTCTGTCGGAGCTTCGGTTACAGTTGTTGTTTCTGTCGTTGTTGTTTCTTCAGCTTCTGTTGAAACAGTTGCTGATGTTTCTGCTTTGCTGTCTGCTGTATTTTCTGTTACAGCTTCTGTTGTTGATTCTGCTGTTGTATCTGCTTCTGTAGAAAGCACAGGAAGTTCAGGAGCTGCACTGCTCTCCTCTTTTTTTGAATCACACGCAACGCAAGACATTGTTAATGCTGCCACTATTGCAAGAAGTGTTGCTGATTTTTTATTCATTTTTCATTTATCCTTTCAAAAATCAATAATATTTCGGATGCACATGCTGTTTGAATGTATAATTCTGCGTTTGCAGATACTCAAATGTTACTCCGTAATATCCGTTGCAGGTATCATAACTTAGCCATGTTTTTGTTGTGGGATCATATACTTCATTCCAGTAGTGATCGCTTGTACCTCTGCCCGTTCCGTATACTATACGACATTCATAGCCTGCCTGTCTGAGCAGAAGATCAGTCACAGCCGCAAAATAATAGCATACAACAAATCTGTTGCTTAGTGCATAGTTGGCGAAATAACTCCAGCCCATCTGATTTATCTCTTCAAGTGTGCGTGTTTTCTCCATTAATTTATATTTATTGTTGCCACGCACATAATTATAGATAGAATTAGTATCCTTGCCTTTTTCATCAATTATTGTCTGTGCTTTTTCCTGTAAAGCAGAAAACGGAACTGCTATACCGTCTTCGTTGAGATTAAATCCGTCTTTTATGGTATTTGTTGCCATTATACCATTTGTTTCATTGAAGTAATATTTGTTTTCGCCTATGGTAAGCCAGCCTGTTGTCATTGCACCGTCTTCACCGAAATGATATGTTCCATCCTCAAGCTTGACAAAACCATTGATCATCTTTCCTGTTTCGGTATTGAAATAATATTTCTTATCATCAATCAGCTGCATACCTGTAAGCATTTTGCCACTGTTTGTATCAAAATAAAAATAGTCCCCGTTATCTTCCAGCAAACCTGTAAGCATTTTGCCGCTGATTGTATCAAAACAGTAATAATCGCCGTTATACTCCTGTTTTCCTGTAAGCATTCTGAAATCGCTTCCGAAAAGATACTTAGCTCCTTCAATTTCAAGCAAGCCCGACTTTGCAGAATAATCCTCAGCAAAATAATATGTATCCTTGTCAATTGTAATTATGCCGTTAAGCAGAATACCTTCATCATCTGAATAATACAGATTTCCGTTGACTGTATTAAGTCCGCTTAAACGAACTCCTGACTCATTAAACAGATAATTCTTACCGTCTATCTCGGTTAATCCTACGGCGTATGTACCATCTTCATAAAAAAACTTTGTATTGCCGTTTATATCAACAAATCCTGTCTGTAGCTTTCCTGTTATATCAGAAAAATAGTACTCAACACCATTTATATCAACTACACCTTTCTTTTTTCCGTCGTTGATATCAATATAATAACAGCTGTTTTCAATATTTATAAGACCGAGCTATATTTCACCGTTTTCGATATCATAATAATATTCTCTGCCGTTATCCTCAGCCCAGCCGAGTTTTTGTTTTCCGTCCTCATCGAAAATATAGGGAATATCCGATATTAATGCAAATCCTGTTGCAAGAGTGCCGTTTTCAGTAATTCCGTAATAGTATCCGTCTTTTTCAACTCTGCCTTCATCACATATAAAAGAGCCTTTTTCACCTACAAGATATAAATCGCCGTTTTCGGATTTATAAATTGTATCTGTAAGCTTTCCTTCGTCATGTTCTATATAGAATTCTTCTCCGCATACTGTAAATCT
>JAFWWU010000043.1 GCA_017523285.1 Ruminococcus sp. | reverse complement strand
GTCAAGTCCAAACATCTGCGCAATTCTCGGTACTTCATTTGCTGACAGACAGATTCCCACCGCAAGCAATGCGTGCTGTGTGTAGGTCAGAAGCCCTATATACAGAATCGTTGTCTGCAAAAATGCTGTCAGACAGGTTGCAATGACCTGTTTCATCCAGCTGTAGAAGCCGTCTGTGAATCCCCTTGGAACAGAGAACAGATAAAGACTTCCTACCGCAATCTGGCAAAGCAGAATACCGCCTCGCTTGATGTTTGCAAACACAACCTTGATTGTACAGTATCCGAAGAGGATAATAAAAAATAAGCTGAATAGTGATACGTCCGATGCAAGAGCTATAATAACAGAAAGTGCAGAGCCTGCAACTGTATCCGATGTTGAGCCTATGAAGTTACCCAGCAGATCTGTCGCAAAGGTTCCCTGCAATGAGGTACAGAAGCTGTACAATCTTTGCGGAACTACTGTTACAAGATTTGCTGCCATAAAGCCCTTTAGGATATTCAGACACGTATTCTTGATATACGCTTCTCCCGATTCATAGGCAATTGCTGTATCGAATACTGCAACAATCAATCCGCATATGAACAGCATCCACGCAAGATTATGGAACAGAGCAATAAACGCCTGCACCCATGAGAGTGTAAAGATATCTGAGGTACTGCTGTTGATGAATTCAAACAGGTCTGCAATTCCTCCGTAGATAAGGTTGAACAGCCATTCAAACATAGCTTCCCATATCCAGTCGCCGATAGCTTCCGTTGCACCTCCGATAGTGCTGTCCCAAAGAGATGAGATGCCGTCACCGATCCAGTCAATGGCATCACCAATCCAATCAAACATGTGCGTCACCTCCTGTCTTTGTGATTTCACCCTTTAAGCGATACAGCGTACTTCGTCTTGCACCGCTTGGATGGTACCTCGGAAGTCTTTGCAGCAGTCCGTTGCGTTCAAGCTCGTTGAATGCCCTGAACACCGAACTTTTTGAAAGGCTTAAATCCTTGGATATGAGTCTGACTGACGGATAGCATTCGCCATTTCTATCTGCACGGTTGCACAGATAGCAGTATACAGCCACCGCCTTATGAGTCAGTCCAAGGTCATAGATTCTTCTTGGTTGTATCAAGTCATATCATCTCCCTCCTGTTTTTACATCAACCTTTGGCTTATGAGGTTGTGGTTCATGCTCATCTACGATTTCCACCTCTGCTTCAGGAGGCGGAAGTGCTTTTTTCTTCTGCGGATATTTCACAGCAATTTCTCTCATCAGCTCATCACGTTCCAGATACCGCACTGCTCTTGCGCCCTTGTCGGGAAGAAGATACGGATTTCCGAATGTGATGCCCCACTTGAAATACAGTTTCAGTTTTGAGATCATAGGGTGTGTGCCTGTTTTCATGACAATAAACTGACCTTTCGGCATGGATTTTAATTCATCCACGGTCATCAGTGGTCTGCCAATCATCTGCAGGGATTTGCTTTGTTCTCGTCCGTGGGATACAGAACCGCTTAATACTGTCTGCTCTCCAAGTGCTTTAGAAAGCACTTCAGCTGACTGTGAATTCGGAGCAAAGCCACCGAACACCGTCAGCTGAGTGTTGTCTGTGATGATTTCCATGCCCTGTTTTCCGTAGGTCTGTTCCAGCTGTGCGAATGATTGAATAATTGCAACGATTGAAATCTTACGACTTCGTCCTGCAGAAAACATTGCTTCAAGACCGTCAATCTTCGGGAAGGTACCGAGTTCGTCGCAGTAAAACATAACCCTCTTATCCAGCGTACCGCCTTTCTCATCGGCGATGGACAGGATTTCACGATAGAGCTGCTGAATCAGCAGACTGACCATGAAGTATTTTGACTGATCTTCCTCCGGCAAAATTACGAATACAGCACACTTTTCACTGCAGAACTTCTCAGCGTCAATGGCTGTACCGAAGCACAGAATCTGTTCAATCTCGGAATCCAGAAAGCTGTTCAATCGTGACAGTGCTGTACTCATAACAGAAAGCATTGCCTGGTCAGATGAGTTCAGAGCCGCACCTGCAAGCCATTTTGCTTTGTGTTCCGAGGGAAGCATTTCCATCAGTTCTGCGAAATACATCTGTGTTTTATCCTTACTGGTCTTGGCTGGCTTCTTTGCAATCAAGTCCTGAATAAGCTTGAACACAGTAACGATATGCCTTTCATTCTTATCACCAAACTCCGCAACAAGCAGTATGGTGGAGGAGAGCAAGCCCTCTGCTGCATCGTAAAAGAAGCTGTTCTGACCGTAGTTTCCGTCACCACCGCCGATGTTGATGATTGTTTTCGCTGTGATTTTTGCATACTTTTCTGCCTTTGCTTTTGCAGAAAGGTTTGTCCT
>JAFWWU010000042.1 GCA_017523285.1 Ruminococcus sp. | reverse complement strand
TGTAACTGAAATACGTTCAAGTTCATCCTGAATATTAATAAAGTCCTTTATTTCATTCTTGTCAATAACTCCGTCGGCAGTTATTTCAATCAGACGTTCCTGCTTTTTGTTCATAGAATTGAGTGAAGCAAGCATTTCAAGAACTATCTGTGAAAGCTCCTTGATTTTTATTTCAGGAACATAATGTTTACCTATCGGACATTCATTTGCGCAATAATGATTGCACAGTTTCGGCATTTTGTACTTTTCAGCCATAGTAAGCACTTCATCGGGATGTGCAATAGTTTTTTCATTTTCGATTTTTTCAATACGCTCAGGCGGAATTGTAACAAGAAGTTCGCTTGCTTTTTCTCTTGATAATCCAAGCTCTTCACGTTTTATCTGATAAATATTCTTATTTTCCTTAGTTGAAATACGTCCCATTGTATTTGCTCCCGTTATGTGTGATTATTGATTCTTCAAAGCGGATTTTGCATTTTCGAGTGCAGAAATAACATTATCGCACCAACTGTCAAATTCCGCATCCTCAATCTGAAGCTCTTTATGTGCAAGAATATTATCAAGAGCAATTCTTACACCCTGTGAAAAACTAACTGTCGGATTGAATTCAGGCACAGCTTTTTTAAGCTTGCTGTTATCGAATACAACAGTTACAGATTTATCTCCTGTAAGACTTCCTTCAAAATCATATTCTTCACCGATTTCAGCAAGAAAATCAGATGATATATGATATGGATGAAGCTTTACTCCGAGTGCGTCTGCAATTGTTTCATATATCTGATTCCAGCTCAGCGATTCATCACTTGTAATCTGGAATGCTTCACCGATTGTATGCGGATTTCCCATCAATCCAACGAAACCGACAGCAAAATCAGTGTTGAATGTAAGAGTCCACAAGGAAGTTCCGTCACCCTGTATAATTACAGGCTTTTCATTTCTTATTCGCTCAATAACCTGCCAGAATCCGTTTTTTCCATGAACGCCGAGAGGAATATGGTTTTCATCATAAGTATGGCTTGGCCTTACAATTGTAACAGGGAATTTATTTTCACGGTAAAGCTTCATAAGAAGCTCCTCACATGCAATTTTATTTCTTGAATACTCCCAATGCGGATTTGCAAGAGTTGTTCCCTCGGTAATAATATAATTTCTTGCAGGCTTATGATAAGCAGAAGCAGAGCTTATGTAAATATAGTGGTTTGTAATATCATGGAATAATCTGTAATCACGTTCGATATGTTCAGGTACAAAGCCTATAAACTCACAAACTGTATCAAAGTGCATATTGCCGAGTTTATCTTTTACTGATTCTTCATCGTTAATATCAGCTGTGATCTGTATTGCACCGTCAGGGAGCTTTTTCGTACCTCTGTTGAGAACGTATACTTCCCATTTTCTTTCGATAAGAAGCCTCACAATCGCACTGCTTATAATTCCTGTTCCGCCAATAATTAATGCTTTCATTTTATACCTCCATATTTAAAATAATATTTAGTGAAATGGATAATCGATTTAATCATATTGTAATAATACCATATATTTTATTAAAATGCAATAAAATCATCATAATATATGAAAAATAAACATTAAATCTGCCTTTACGCAAGCATTGTGGCTATTACCTAAAAAATAAATTACTGATTTCTGAACGGTATATGCGGAAAAATTTTGTCTTGTTTTTGCTGATTAATTGTGGTATAATATATAAAATTAATAACTCAGTTCAAAAAACAGGAGGTCGATTTTATGAAAATAACATCTGCACAGGCTGCGAAATTACTTCGTCAGTTTAATGATGAGCTCAGAAACCTTGAAATACGTGAAAGAAATTCGAAAAGTTTTCTTGCATCTCTTGGTGAGGACCCTGATTCTGTACGCCCCGATTATGATTATAAGGAAATGCAGAATTTACAGATTGAATTAGAAATGAAGATACGTAAATTAAAACACGCACTGAATGTATTTAATGCGACAACAGTTATTCCAGAATTTGATATGACAATCGATGAAATGCTTATTTATCTTCCACAGCTAACAAATCGCTGTAATAAGCTTTCAGAAATGCAGAATGTATTGCCGAAAGCTCGTGAAGAAGGCGGCTATTCACGCAATTCTAACATAATAGATTACCGATATGCAAACTACGATATAGAACAGGTAAGCAAGGATTATTCCGAAATTTTTGATAAGCTTTCAAAAGCACAGACAGCACTTGATTTGATAAACAATACAGTAGAATTTGAATTAGAAATATAATAAACTGCATAAGCACATCGATAATATTTCCGTTTACAGTTTCGGCTAAAACAAAAATGATTTATATATGTTCAATGTTATCGTTTTCTGTTATTCCTTTTTCATTATGTTTATGTCGATGTTTATGGTTTTCAGGTTTACAGTATAAATGAGCTTATTACATATTTAAATTTGCTGAAACTGTAATAAAAGCTTTAATGACAGCGGAAGTTCGGTTATATGCTGTCAAAACTTTATATTTGTAAAATCCACCCTTGACAAAATGGGAAATATAATGTATAATAAGTTTGTTATTAAAGGCTGTGACGGGAAGGAGTATGCAGTGCTCCGATGCAAAGAGAGCTGTTGGTTGGTGTAAGACAGCGTGAAGATACTGCTGAAGTAGTCCCTGAGCTTCATGGGTGAAATAATAGTAATCTATGACGTGTTTCTCACGTTACAGAGAAAGCGGTTATATAATGACTGCGTAGAGTGCAGAGTATATACTCTGAATTCAGGTGGTAACACGGACAAGATTTGTTCGCCCTGAACCTTTAAAGGTTCAGGGCTTTTTTATATGCCTGAACCTGAAATATATTTTATTAAGGAGAGATATCCAATGGCTAAAGAACTTGCAAAAGCTTACAGCCCTCGTGATTTTGAGGACAGAATTTATAAGGCATGGAATGATAAGGGATGTTTCCGTGCAGAGGTTGACTCTAAGAAAACACCATACACAATCGTAATTCCACCACCAAACATCACAGGACAGCTCCACATGGGACATGCTCTTGATGAAACATTACAGGATATTCTTATCAGATGGAAAAGAATGTCAGGCTATTCAGCATTATGGCTTCCGGGTACAGACCACGCTTCAATCGCAACAGAAGCTAAAATTGTTGAAGCAATGAAAAAAGACGGCGTTACAAAGGAAGATATCGGACGTGACGGCTTTATGGAACGTGCTTGGGCATGGAAAGAACAGTACGGCGGACGTATCGTTGAACAGCTTAAAAAGCTTGGCTCATCATGTGACTGGTCAAGAGAACGCTTCACAATGGATGAGGGATGCAACAAGGCTGTTAAAGAAGTTTTCGTAAAATACTACGAAAAAGGACTCATTTACAGAGGCGAAAGAATAATCAACTGGTGTCCTCATTGTCTTACATCTATTTCGGATGCTGAGGTTGAATATGAGGATCAGGCAGGACATTTCTGGCATTTACGTTATAAAATCAAGGATACAGATAAATATCTTGAACTTGCAACAACACGTCCTGAAACTCTTCTCGGCGATACAGCTGTTGCAGTAAATCCAAATGATGAACGCTATAAGGATCTTATCGGCAAGACAGTTATTCTTCCTATCGTACACAGAGAAATCCCAATCGTTGCCGATGATTACGTTGAAATGGATTTCGGTACAGGTGTTGTTAAGATTACTCCTGCACATGACCCTAACGACTTTGAAGTAGGTCTTCGTCACAATCTCCCTGTTATCAATGTAATGACAGATGATGCTAAAATCACAGAGGATTATCCAAAGTATGCAGGTATGGACAGATACGAAGCAAGAAAAGCTATCGTAGCTGACCTTGAAGCAGAGGGCGCACTTGTTAAAATTGAAGATTACAGCCATAATGTAGGTACTTGCTATCGTTGCGGAACTACTGTTGAACCAAGAGTTTCAAAGCAGTGGTTTGTTAAAATGGCACCTCTTGCACAGCCTGCAATCGAAGCTGTAAAGAACGGCAAGACAAAATTCGTTCCTGAAAGATTTGATAAAATCTATTTCCACTGGCTTGAAAATATCAAAGACTGGTGTATCTCACGTCAGCTATGGTGGGGACATCGTATTCCTGCATTCTACTGCGATGACTGCGGAGAAATGGTTGTAACAAAGGATAATACAGCAGTATGTCCAAAGTGCGGCAAGGAAATGCGTCAGGACCCTGATACACTCGATACATGGTTCAGTTCAGCACTCTGGCCGTTCTCAACACTCGGCTGGCCTGAAAATACAGAAGATCTTAAATATTTCTATCCTACAAACACACTCGTTACAGGATATGATATTATTTTCTTCTGGGTTGTAAGAATGATGTTCAGCGGACTTGAGAATATGGGTGATGTTCCATTTGATACAGTTCTCATCCACGGTCTTGTTCGTGACTCACAGGGACGCAAGATGTCAAAATCACTCGGAAACGGTATCGATCCTCTTGAAGTAATCGACGAATATGGCGCAGACGCTCTCAGATTTATGCTTGCAACAGGTAATTCACCGGGAAACGATATGCGTTATATCGACGAAAAGGTAAAGGCAGCAAGAAACTTCGCAAATAAGCTCTGGAATGCTTCAAGATTTATCATGATGAATCTCCCTGATAATTTTGAATTCAAGGGACTTCCTGAAAATCTCACTTTAGAGGATAAATGGATTGTAAACAAGTTCAACAAGCTTGCTAAGGAAGTTAATGAAAATCTTGATAGTTTTGAGCTTGGTATTGCTTCAACAAAGATTTACGATTTCATCTGGGATGTTTACTGCGACTGGTATATTGAGCTTACAAAGCCTCGTATTCAGGCAGGCGGAGAATCAATGGAATCAGCACAGGCTGTACTTGTATGGGTAATGCAGGGAATGCTTAAGCTTCTCCATCCATTTATGCCGTTTATAACAGAAGAAATATGGCAGGTTCTTACAAATGAATCAGGAATGATTATGCTTGAAAGCTATCCTGTTTATGATTCTTCAATCAGCTATGACGATGAAGAAAAGGCATTTGAAAAGATCATAGCTTCAATCAAGGCTGTAAGAAATACCCGTACAGAGCTTAATGTTCCGCCATCAGTAAAGGCAAAGCTCTTTATTGAAACAGCAGACGCTGAACTCTTTACTTCATGCTCTGTATTCTTTGAAAAGCTTGCTTCTGCTTCTGAAGTTGAGGTAGGCGACAAGTTTGATATTGCAGACTCAGCGAATGCTGTAACAGAATCAGCAAGAATTTTCATTCCTATGAATGAGCTTGTTGATAAGGAAAAGGAACTCGCTCGTCTTGATAAGGAAAGAGCAAAGGTTCAGAAGGATATAGACTTCCTCAGCGGCAAACTTAACAATCAGGGCTTTATTGCAAAGGCTCCTGAAAAGCTTATTGAAGCTGAAAAGGCAAAGCTTGCGGCGGCAGAAGAAAAAATGGCTAAGATTATGCAGTCGATTGAGGCTTATAAAGCGTAAGAAGTGTTCTTTCTAAGTATCTGAGTATATAAACTTTTAAAAAGGAGGCGGAAAATGAAATTTACAGTACCAACAATTGAAACAGAAAGACTCATTCTTCGCCCTCTATCTCTTGACGATGCTGAATCCGCATTTGAGTGGACTGGTGATGAACGTGTTGCAAAATATATGATATATTCAACTCACGAAGGTATTGAAACAACAAAGGAATGGCTAAGAACCATTGATGCTCTTGAAAATGAGTATTTATGGGGATTTGTACGCAAGTCTGACAATAAACTTATAGGTTCAGGTAGTATAAGATTCAGAACAAATGAAGATAAGTGGAGTTTCGGTTATAATATGAGGCATGACTGCTGGAATATGGGTTATACCACTGAAGCAACACTTGCGATGATGAACTATGTTCGTGAAAAGCACAATGCACACAGATTCAAAGCTCAATGTGCCTCGGAGAATATCGGATCTGCAAGAGTTATGGAAAAATGTGGACTTCATTTTGCAGGAAATGGCGAATATACAAGCTATGACGGCAAGAAAACTTTTGTATCAAAGATTTATGAATTGGAGGATGAAGTGAATGATTAAGCACATAGTAATGTTCAGACTCAAATCCACAGAGGGAATGAGTGAATACGATAATGCACTTGAAGCAAAAAAGCGTTTTGATGATGTAATTGCAAACGTAAAAGAGCTTAAAAAAGGTGAGGTTGTTATTAATTCAGCAGAAGCTCCCGAAAGCAATTATACAATTGCACTTATCTGTGATTTCGAAAGTATAGACGATCTCAATGCATATCAGGTTCATCCCGCACATAAGAAATTCGGAGCATTTATTGCTGAAATCAAAACTGAAAGAGCTTGTATTGACTACGAATTCTAAGATTAATCGTTATCAAAACGGTTTATAAATCGTATTAAAGTAAAAAAGAGCAGGTGAGTATAACATTCATCTGCTCTTTTAATATAATTATTCTATAATTTATTTATCTTGAAAATGCAGTAAATATGTGATATAATAGTACAAAAATGTAATAATTTGATAATGCTGAAAATGATTTGTGTTTGAAAATATATAAAAATTGAAATGTGATTATATCTCTATGATGAGTATAGCTCATTCAAAGATAAATATCAATGCCAGAATATGTTAAATAGAAAGGAGATAATAAAATGCAATATCCGTTTGGCGAAAGTGTACATAGACTTGTGCAGGAAGAATGTTCACCCAAAAAAGTTTTTGTTCTTGGAGTGTATGCAAGTGCAGTACATGCGAAGTAGAAGAAAGGTAGTAAAACAATATGTCAGGCTCTTGCTGTTGCAAGTGAACCAAGAATTTTTTGGGACGGAAATATAGATGAAGCAAAAAAGATTATTGAGAGAATAAAGATTCCTGCAGAGCTTGGTGAAATTGTTCCTGCAAGCCGTCAGTTGAATGGACCATCAGCTAAGGTGCTGGATGAACAGATTCTTCTGCCTCTCGGCTATACACGTAATGATACTTGGCTTTGTGACCTTTTACCTGAAACAAGACTAAACACCAGTCAGGAAAAAGTAATTCGTGAAAAATATAATCCGCTAATAGAAAAATATGGTTTGAATCCTGTGACAATACCCAAAAGACCTACAGTTTTTTGTGATAAAATCCGTGCTGAAGAAATCACACAGGAATTAATGATGTCGCAAGCTACACAACTTGTTTTACTTGGCGATATTCCAATTGCTCAATACTTGAATTATGTGGCTGATGTTGATTTTAAATCATTACAAGAATTTATCGAACGTTATAAGTATGGTAAAAGCGTTCCTGTTTGTATTAACGAACGAATAATTGATGTTTTACCACTGGCGCACCCAAGACAAATCGGGGCATTGGGGGCTCATAGTGAAAAATGGAAGTTTTTACATAAAGAATGGATGAAAGCGAAAGATAATTATAATGAACTATAAAATAAAAAGAACTAACCGCAAAACCCTCTGTCTTGAAATTACGTCTGAGGGATTGCTTGTGCGTGCACCAATGAAAACAACAAATGCGGAAATCGATGCATTTATTGAGCGAAAAAAAGATTTGATAGAAAAACACCTCGCTGGATTAAAAAAAATAAAGGATACAACTCCGAAGCTCACACTTGAAAAGATTAATGAACTTGCGGATAAAGCTCTGGATGTTGTTCCAAAGCGAGTTGCGTATTATGCCTCCTTGCTCGGCGTAACTTACGGACGGATTACAATACGCAATCAGCAAACAAGATGGGGAAGCTGTTCGTCTAAGGGTAATCTTAATTTTAATTGTCTGTTGATGCTTGCACCACCCGAAGTTCTTGACAGTGTAATTGTACACGAGCTTTGTCATCGCCTTGAAATGAATCATTCATCAAGGTTTTATGAGCATATATTGCGTGTTTATCCCGATTATTATAAATGGAACAAATGGCTGAAAGAAAACGGCAGAGCTCTTATGGCGAGGATGGTGTAAAATGAAAATCTACATAGACGCTGACGGTTGTCCCGTTGTAAGAAATACGCTGAAAATTGCAAAAAAATATGATATATCTTGTGTGATTATATGCGATACTGCACATAGGATAGAGCTTGACGGAGCAGAAACAATTGTTGTATCTCAGGGGGCTGATAGTGTTGATTTTCGCCTTGTAAATCTGATAAGCAGAGGAGATATTGTAATTACACAGGATTATGGTTTGGCGGCAATGTGCCTTGGTAAAAATGCAATTGTACTTCATCAGGACGGCAAGCAATATACAGAAGAAAATATCGGTGGATTGTTGGAATTCCGTGCAATCGGGAAGAAAATCCGAAGAAGCGGTGGCAGAACGAAAGGAATGCCAAAGCGTACATTACAGCAAGATGTCGAGTTTGAGAATACTCTTGATGACTTGCTTAAAGATTTGCGTAATCAGATTGGTGAATAGTAATTTGTTGATAATTCGTGTCATATAAAATCTAAAATAACGCATTTTGTGTCTATAATAATAGATTTTCAATATAAAATTTTAGATTTAAAAAAGCTATAAAAATACGGTATACCGCAGATTTTGCGATATACCGTTATTTTTTTATTTGGTGGAGGCGAAGCAGAGGAAAATTCTGTCATGGTCTGTGAGGACGTGAAAGATCTGAAACACCTTCCGCCTATGTATGCAGTGGGGGATGATATGCTCACGGGCGTGTATCTCATCGGCAAGGCGACACTGCGGATGATGTACTGTAGTGAAGCAGGGGAGTAATTATAAAAAGTTGAATCAGTTTCTGCATTACAGATAACTTAGACGGCATCCTCAGTGCAACGATGTAAGGGGACTCCTTCTGGAATGTTCATGAACGACTACAATTACGACAACAGCCGTGACAGTGAATTAAACGAGCAGTAGCCCGAAGTCGCTTCACGGCTGGATTTTTATCGTATAACACGGAATTCACTGAATGTGTAATGAGGTGGGCTTTTATGCCTGTCCTCTAGTACTTAATGGATAATATTCTTAGATATTATTTGGTTAGATGGTAATCTTTTACAGAAACATCATAAGGAAGATGGGGGAAATTAATACGCATAGCAAGCTCCGCTGCACTTTGCTGAGAGAAATTCCCTGTTATAATGGTCGTACCATCAGTTATAGGTTCACGTACTAATGGTGCATAAATCAATTCTTTATCAAGCCAAATCGAAATAGGCGTATTCGAATAGCTGATTTCTTCTGTTGTCATCGCAAATTCGTTTTTTCCAGCATCATTGAATTCTATAACAACCGCCCAGTTCATGGTTGATTCATCATATGTACTGGTTGCTTTGTCGATATAATCATTATTCAATACCAATTCATCTGTGTAAGAATCACCCTTTCTGAATTCTAATAGATTCGGGCATGCTGATGTCTCAACAAAGAAATCTGACCAATTTGCTTCATAATTGAATTCAAGTTTTATTTCATGCTTTTCATAGTTAGCATCAACTTTTCGGTTGTATGCTGACAATCCTTCCATTGCTCTGACTTTGATGATATTGGTCACTTCAGCAAACTCGTACTCATTTATATCACTGTCTACAGAATAGATAATGTAACTGTCATATTCGTTGCTTTGCTCACTTGAAACGATATTTGCATCAATTCTGACCGAAGATTTTGATTCAGATTTATTTCCGCATCCGGAAATTGATAGTAGGTATAGCATACATATCAGTATGCAAAAGTAATTTTTCATGTCAATAAATTTCACCCCATTGATGTGTATGTGTGTTACAATTTTCAGTTGTATCTTTTTCTATAGCGGCATCAGTTGTATTTTCAGATCCTTTTCCGCACCCTGTCATGCAGAGGCAACAAAATACAGCTAAAGAACATACTATTTTAATTATTTTCATTATGGTCACTCTTTCGTACACATATTACAATTATTATATTATCATTTTTTTACCTTATTATTATCGGATATCAGTATGATTTGGTATGCTTCTCAATGAAATTCACTGCCCGAAGGTCTGTCCTATCATATTCGATTTCAAAGTAATCAAGGATGCACTTCATATCATCCTGCATGGAAAGGAACACATCAAGCAGACGTTCTGATTTGTTATCCATCTGCCATTCCTTCAGTCCCATATAGTAGAACATCTTGCTTTCATCATTGATGTAGAAAGGCACGATGTCATTTGCAAGACACATCTTGAGGATAAGCAGTCTGCCGATTCTTCCGTTGCCATCGTAAAAGGGATGAATCTTTTCAAATTCCGCATGAAATTCCGCTACATCATACAGATCAATCTGCTTCTTTGCAGAAAACTCATTGATAAGGCTTTGCATATGAGCTGCTATTTCTTTCGGATGAACAGTGCTGATCTGTCCGACTTCATTGGGATATTTTTTATAGTCTCCGATGACAATGTCATCATAGTCATCTTCAATCAATCCGTTTTTCAGAAGTCTGTGCAGATGCTTGATATACGCTTCTGTGATAGGCTCACTGACAGTATCAAGTACATAGTCAATGCACTTGAAATGGTTCGCAGCCTCCAGAATATCATTGACATGGGCTGCTCCATCTACGGTGTGCGTTTCAAAGATATATCGTGTCTGTTCATGTGTCAGGCGGCTGCCTTCGATATGATTGGAATTGTACGCAAAATCCACTTGCAGTCTGTGATAAAATCCGCCGCTGATTTTTCTTTTCTTTTCATGAAGCAGCGTATTTACGACAGTTCTCGGCTGTGTCATAGATGAAACCTCCTTTGGTATGTTTTTTAATATTATACATAATTTTGGCTGAAAAGTCAATGATCGTGAGGGGAGTGGTTAGTGTCAAGCAAAAATAAAGTCCACATCAATACTCTCTCTCATAATATTTCTCTTTGTATAAAAGATAAACTGCAAAGGCAACTGTCGGAAGCATACTAATCATTCCTACTAAGTCTGGACCGAATATGCTTCGTTCAGGATGACATTCATTATCAAACAGGATTCCTATGCCCGTAGAATTGATTGCTCCATGAAAAAGTGCAGGAATCCATATACACTCCGTTTTTTCATAGACATAATCAGCAATTATTCCGTCTGCGATGCAAAAAACAGCAAATACAAGCATTCCCATAACAGGTGCACCGATGTATTCCAGTCCGTAATTAAAGCCATAGAAAACTATTATAACGAAATGGAAAAAACTCCAGATTATTCCGCCTATAATAAGAGCTTTTATTTTTCCGAAGCCCTTTTTCAGCTGTGGATAGAGAAAGCCTCGCCAGCCAGCTTCCTCTCCGATAGCTGTAATCATTCCGATATATGCTTCCATAATCATTTTTATAATTTGCTCTAAAATGTAGCTACCGAAAGAACCGTGTTCCTCTATAATCATCTGATATTCTTCGGGATAATTAATTGCCCACGACTCCGCAGTTCCGTCAAATCTATCGGGAAAAACTACAAAAAACAATACAGCTCCTGCAATATCCAGTACCACTGGACTAAGCCACGCAATGAGAATTGGTTTAATATTTCCCTCAATTTTAGGAATCCATCCCATTTCATTTACATCTGCACCAACAAGAAAACAGGAAATAAGAGGCGTAAACATAATCAAGGGAGCCAATCCCCTTGCTTCGTTTTCTCCTGCTATAATTTGCAAAATATATGATGATGTAAATGTGAAAATCAGAAACCATTTAACCTTTTTAGTATCCATATCTCCTCACCCCAACAATAAAACTACCACTATTATACCATGTATTTGATAATATGACAATAGCGATTATATATGTGTTCTTTTTAAGCCGTGAGCTTAAAGACAAGCAAGAACTTCTTGTGCCTGAGCTTGCAGAGTGCATTGCTGAGGCATCGGACAAGGGTCAAGGGTGTATTTCACGAACTCCAACGAGAGATGTTCGATGTTGTTGAATGTGGCGTGGTCAAGGTCGCCGATCATATGCAGCGGCAGCTGTGCAATCGCCTCGGACAGCACCCTCACACAGGCGTAAACTGCGATGATCTGCATCGCAGTGCGGTCGTTGACTCGCTTACCCGCATGAGTCCGTCCGAAGAAATAACTGTAGGACGGGCTGTCGTAGCTGTCCTTCGGCTTGTCCCGTGACCGGAACAGTCCGCTGAAAATACCCATGTGCATCAGTTCCTTTCGGTTGACTTTTTCTATGGGTGTATGATATAATATGGAAAAGCGGAGGTTTCCGCTTCAAATCGGAATTTGAAAGAATCGTTGATGGAGGTATCATAGATGATTGAAATAAGAGATTGTGATGATTTTGAAGCCGCTAAAGAACTAATCTTGGAGTATTCAAAAATAAAAGGTGCAGAATCTTGCTTTGTATCGCTTGAAAAAGAACTGGCAGATCTCGAAGGGTTTTATCGTGATGGAGCTTTGCTACTTGGGTATGACGAAAAAAAGCCTGTTGCTACAATTGCAATCAAGAGGACAGGAGATCATACAGCAGAAGCCAAGCGTTTATTCATTAAACCGGAATGCAGAGGACGGGGGTTTGCAAGACCTATGCTGAATGCTATGTTGGATAAATGCCGCAAGTTGGGTATTGAGGAAGTTTGTTTCACTACAAAGCCTGAAGTAATGAGAATAGGCTATTCATTGTATAAGAAGATGGGATTTGAAGAACTTGAAAATAACGAAGGAACGGTATTAATGAGAATGATACTTCATTAAGTATGAGATTATACGCACTATTTTTGATTTGTAACTCTACAACACCAGCAAATCCCTCTCATCATAAATATTCGCCCCCGAATCCCCAGCACCGCACCTCACCGCACGGTCAAGAGCCATAATCAAAGCCACCGCACCATCAATCTTCTCCGTAGATTTCTCCTTGTCGGGTTTGATATTTCCGGCAGGGTCACGCTTAATGAAAATGTTATCCATCATCCACCGCAGAACCGGATGCCCGTTGTGGTCGATCTTCTGCTCCAGCGTCAGACGCATCAGTTCCTTGGTCGGCGGCGACATATCCTTGTAGCCCTGTCCGAACTGCACCATAGTAAAACCAAGCCCCTCAAGGTTCTGCGACATTTGCACCGCACCCCAGCGGTCAAAGGCGATTTCACGGATATTGAAACGCTGTCCCAGTTCTTCAATGAAATTCTCAATAAAACCATAATGCACAACATTGCCCTCGGTGGTCAGCAGATAGCCCTGCCGTTCACATACATCATACGGCACATGGTCACGGCGGACTCGAAGGGGCAGTGTATCTTCCGGCAGCCAGAAAAACGGCAGGATATAATATTTATCAGCCTCATCAATCGGCGGAAACACAAGCACAAATGCTGTAAGGGTCTTGAGGAACGAATAGAACCCATTGATTATTTTGATGAAAGTGTCTGGAAGCTGACCGTTGAGAAAGTTACCATATTCCATGATGGCAGAATGATTTTTCAGTTTGTGGATGGGACGGAAATAGAGGGGTAAAACATATCGCCCTGCTGACTTTATATGGTCGGCAGGGCAATTTTTGTTTCGTTAAACTTAGTAAGAAATTTGCATATTGAAAATTAAGGAAATACATAGTATAATAAAGAAAAGCTGAGTATGACTCCGTATAAAATAGAATACCATGAGACAGACAGCGGGGACATTTCTATCATAAAAAATTGATATATAGAAATCATTTAAATTTGCATTATTTAGGAGCTTAGATTATGAAAAAACAACTATTAAGCATTCTTCTCGTAGTAGCTATGGTAATAAGCGTCATGCCGGTTAGCGTATTTGCGGAGGACATCACTTCAGGTAGTTCTCAGACAGAGAGCTACGGCGAATTTACCGATGGTGCACAGATTATCAGTGATATGATTGACAAGAATGGAATGTATGCTCATCCTCGTATCATTATGTCGGAGGAGAGATTTGCTAAGCTGAGGGAGAACATCGGACAGGATTCCGTTACGGCAATTCTTCTCGAAAAGCTACGGGGCGAAGCGGACAGGCATCTGAATGAGGCTGTGTGTCAGTATGAGATTCCTGATGGCATCCGACTTCTCGAAACCTCCAAACGCATTCAACGCCGTGTTGCCGCACTTGCGATGGCATATAATGTTTTCGGAGAGGAAAAATACGCCCAAAGATGTTATGCAGAGCTTGAAGCGGCGTGTAATTTCCAGGATTGGAATCCAAGGCATTTTCTCGATACTGCTGAAATGAGTACCGCCTTTGCACTGGGTTACGACTGGCTCTATCATTGGATGAATGACGAGCAGAGAACATTCCTCAGACAAAACATGATCGAAAAGGGACTCACGCAGGTTATGGAGGACTATGAGGACAAGCCCCGCACCCGTACTTATCGCTGGTATCAGGATTACCCCGGTGACAACTGGAAGCTTGTCTGCAACGGCAGTATGAGCCTGGCGGCACTTGCCATCGGCGATGAAGTAGATGCAAGGGACATTGCATCCGAGGTGCTGACCTATGCCTACAAGGAATCCTACGCATTCGTCCGCCGTGCCTACAGTGCAAAGGACGGAACCTACAGTGAGGGGCTGGGCTACTGGGATTACGCCACCTATTATCTTGGTTTGTATTCCTCCGCACTGACAAGCACAGCAGGAACTGACTATGGTCTTGCGGATCATGAGGGACTTCGCAAATCCGTTGATTTTGTCCGCTATATGAGTTCTAACACGCCTAAATCCTTCAGCTTCGGTGATGACCGTGAAAGTCGTGATACAGGCTGGACGGTGCTACTGTGGCTGGCTGACTATTACCAGTCCTACGACATCGCCTCTGTTCGTCTTAAGAAAATCCCGAACGACAGCTTTAACTACCTCGACCTTCTGTGGATTGATGAAGAAAAAACACCGGATTCCGCCAAGGACAGCCCCACGGACTGGGGAGAGGTCGGCGCATCCAATGCCAGCTTCAGAAACACATGGGATGAAAGCGGCATCGTGACGGCACTCCATGCTGGCGAAAATGTCTATAAGTATCACGGACACTACGATTTAGGCACTTTCTATCTTGAGTCAAACGGTGCAAGATTCTTTACGGATCTGGGAAATGAGAATTATGAACTTGAAAATCGCCAGTATTC
>JAFWWU010000041.1 GCA_017523285.1 Ruminococcus sp. | reverse complement strand
GCAGAACGTCAGAGATTTCATTGACATGATGGCTGACAAGAAGCCGGATAGGAGGTCAGGTCGCAAGGCAAAGCCGACGGAGCTTATCCAGTCAGAGCAGCAGACCGAGGACTGAAGCCCCACAGTTCGCTCCAGAATCGCTTGTATGGCGGTTGTGAAGCCGCAGTCGGGAAAGGATACCCCACGAGCCGTCAAGCGAAATTTGAGGGCTTTGTGGGCAAGTCCGCAGAGGTCGGAAATAGCCGACTTCTGCCCCGATTTGGGGTAGGTCTTTGGTTTGCTGGTTAAAGTTTTGGCGTCACAGCCGCCAAAACAACCACATCGGACGAGCAAAGCTCGCCGATTCTTCGAGGTTTTATCACAAGAATGAATATGGAGTCAAGAAAGGAGTTTTGCAAAAATCATGGAGTCAAAGAAAACAAAAAAGGCTTCATCTTCCGAAAATACGAGGATTTCGGATGATGTCACCGTAGATAAAATCAAATTTCCGCTGTATCTGTATCCCGATACCATGGATATCGTGAATGAGCTGTATGAGCATGACAACTGCGGTTCAAAAACGGAATTTATTGAAAAAGCTGTACGTTTTTATTGCGGTTATCTTCTCAATAAAGAACACACTGCAACAGAATTCATTGCACCACAGCTTGCAGCAATCACAGAAGGTATCGTCAGAGGCAGTGAACAGAATCTGTCCCGTGCGATGTTCAAAATTGCTGTTGAGCTTGGTGCGCTGACGCATATGCTTGCGGCAATGAACGATGTCGATGATGCAACACTGTACAAGCTTCGTCTGATGTGCAGTGATGAGGTTAAGCGTATCAATGGTATCATTAACTTTGAAAAGGCGGTTAGGTATCAGCGGTCAGAGTAAGAAAAAGCCGTATCGATGTGATACGGCTGGTACATATTGTAATTTTCTATTTTGAAATTATCCGATAATCTCGTTAAATTTAATAGGTTCAACATTGCAATTAATATCTTTTAGTTTTGCGAAAATCATTTCGATATACCAAGAAACATCAGTAAACTCTTGGCGCATGGTTTTTCTGTTTACATCAATATTAAGCATGATTTCTTTTGTATTTCTTACAAGCATTGTAATTCCTCTATCAGTTGTTTTATGATAAAGAACTACTCCACACAACTCATTCTGTTCTTGCTTTTGATCTATAATTGAGAATAGTTCTTCTGTTGACAAGGAATCTTTCTGCCAGTCAAAACAATCATTATCATTTAATGGCAAATATTCAATTTGACCATCTTTTGAATAATTCCAGCCAATTTTATTTAAGGCATCAATAATCTTTGTAATGCTGCCTGAGTACGAACTACAATCAATTATAAAATCTGCTTCTCGTGCCATATCAGATTCCTCCTTAAAGCCTAATATGCATATTATACCACATCCCCGAAGAAAAAACAATCCCTTGAAAGGAGTGATCCCATGCCTCAATCACAAATCATTATCACTAGCCGTTACCTCAAAAGCGGCAGTGCAAGGAGTGTGACGAAACGTAAAAACTACACGAAGTATATCGCAACCCGTGAAACCGTTGAAAAACGTGATCAGAATCAATATGATCCGAACGCTGCTACAACAGAAAAGCAAAAGAAAATGCTATCCGAATTGCTCAGCGACTTTCCCGAAGCAAAACGCTATCTTGAATACGAGGACTACACCGCACATCCTACAGTGCAGAATGCAAGCGAGCTGATTACAACGATCATTGAGCGTCACGCAGATGTCATTGGCAACCGTCAGAATTTTGTCGGTTATATGGCAAAGCGTCCTGGTGCAGAGCAACGTGGTGCGCATGGATTGTTTAATGCCAGCGATGAACCAATCGTGCTGAATCAGGTTGCAGATGAGGTTGCACATCACAAGGGCAATGTGTGGAGTCATGTTGTTTCACTTCGACGTGAGGATGCAATACGTCTTGGCTATGATAACTCTGATCGCTGGCGTGAACTTATCAAGCGACAGATTCCTGTCATTTCAGAGCAGTCACGAATCCCGATGAGCAATCTGAAATGGTATGCTGCGTTTCATGATACGACGCATCATCCGCACATTCATCTGATTGTTTATTCCACCAATCCAAAGCAAGGCTATCTCAGCAGAGAGGGTATTGATAAAATCCGTTCTGCATTTGCAAATGATATCTTTCATGATGATCTGCAGAGCATCTATCAGGAGCAGACTCTGAGCCGTGACGAGCTGAAATCTATATCACAGGAACAGGTGCATCAGATGGTGATGCAAATTCAGAATAACACATTCCACAACCCACAATTGGAGAAGTTGGTGAAAAAGCTCCATGAACAATTGCAGACCGTCAGCGGTAAGAAAGTGTACGGCTATCTGCCGCAGGATGTGAAACGAACTGTTGATGACATCATTGCAGAGCTTGCAAAGGACAAGCAAATATCACAGCTTTATGAAAAGTGGTGTGAGCTGGAACGGCTGAAGTATAAGATCTATACGCAGAGAGAACCGGAACTCCCACCGCTTGCCGACAACAAGGTATTCAAGCCTGTGAAGAATATGATTATTCGTGCAGTGCTTGATATGAATATGCCTGAACCAAGCCCCTACCCTGCTCCAAAGAACGATGACAGTGACGATACTGCTTTCAACGATATTGATAATGACATCTTCACTTGGAACGACGAAGATGCTGTTGAGATTGAAGTTGAAAGTACCAATCTGCACATTCAGTGGTCGGATGATTACAAAAGAGCCTGCAAGCTGTATTATAAAAAAGATGCAACGGATGACGAAAAGAAAGAGGCTGTGGGATTACTTCACTCTGAGGCTGAGAAAGGAAACGTGCTTGCCATTCATGACCTTGGAAAAGTGTATGCGGATGACAAAGAAAAGTCTGATGAATATTATAAGCAGGCGCTTGATGATTTTATTGAACTTGAACCGATGTCACAGAAACTGCAACCGTATCTGCAATATCGTATCGGTAAGATGTACTGCTATGGCTCAGGAACTGAACAGAACTACGCAGAATCATTCGGATGGTTTCTGAAATCCGCAATTGCAGGAAATGAGTTTGCGCAGTTTAGTCTGGCAAATCAGTATTACTACGGAAACGGATTTTATAAAGACAAAGAACAGGCTCTGCAATGGTATATGAAAGCGGCAGAACAGGAATTGCCCTATGCAGCGTATGCCGTTGCACAGATGTATGCAAACGGTGAAGCAGTCCTGCAGGATGAAGCTACAGCACAGCAATACTACGTACAAGCACTGGCAGGCTTTCTGAAACTTGAAGAAAGCGACCGTGCAGATGATAACCTGCTGTATAAGCTCGGCAGGATATATCGCTATGGACTTGGAACGGATGAGGATATTCCCAAAGCCTTTGAATACTTCTCACGTTCAGCAAAGCATGGAAACAACAGTGCCAAGCGCATGATTGCTATAGAGCAGCTATCGGGTGAACACATTCCTCAGGATGTGAATAAAGCTGTAGAAACCCTCACAGAGCTTGCAGAAAACGGTGATGCGGTATCTGCATACAGACTTGGCAAGCTGTATCTCTTTGGTACAGATGGTATTGAACGTGATGTGCCACAAGCAATACAATGGCTCTCTAAGTCTGCAGAGGCCGGTAATGAATATGCACAACAGCTTCTTGATAACATGGAACAACGAGAGAACACTATCTTTGCATCAACTATCTTCGGACTGTTTGTCAGCTTAAGTCATGCAATTGAGGATGATTATAACAAGAACCATAAGAAACTGCAGTCCAAGGTTGACGGTAAGATTCAGCGGATGATCCGAAAGCATAAGCAGGAGCTTGGTATTCGTGAGGAACATGATATGACGATGTAGTAAAAATCAACAATAATTCTGCTAATAACACATTAAAGAAATTTTATAATTACATTATGAGCATATAAAAAGACATCAAATTCAACAAAGTGAATTTGATGTCAAATGAAATGTTTTTGTGTTTAAATTTAAGATAGAGTCCCTGTTGCACTACAGGTTAATGATAAATCTTTTGAAATAGTGTTAGTAGTAATACCTAAAATTTTATATTTCATAGTTACTGTTCCATAAGCTGTATTTCCGCTTTTTGAACACGAATGGCTTGACATATGCCAATTATCATTTGAAATAGTATATGAATCTGAGACAGAAGTACAACTTGAACTTGAACCGGTATAAGAGAACGTACCTGTTATTTTATATGACCAAAGCACATCGTTATCAGACGTTTTATGTGTGTATGTTTTTGAGGCTGTTTTTGTATTTGCTCTTAAATTGCTATATTCTGTTATAGTTGTAACAGAATACGAACCATCTTCAAAATATTCATACACCGTACTTAAAACATAATCATCAGAAATTGCTGATGCAGGCATTGCAAAGCAACTAATAACCATAATAAACGTTACAAATAATGACATAAATATATTTTTTTTCATATTATAAAACCTCCTGTTTATTCCGCGAATTATTCGATAACAACTTCTTCAATTTCACCATATTCATTAACAGTTTCTTCAGTTATCGTAATTTCACCTGATGCATGATTAGATTCATGTGCATCAATAAATACAGCAACAAAAGTAATGGCAACAATTATTAAACATATAATTATTCCAATAATTACCCATTTAACAATAGTTGTTTGATTTTTAATATGTACAGCCGATTCGTTTTCAAGAAATCCATTAGCTATTTCCTGTGGAGTACCCATGTTTTTTTGAAGCTCATCATAACTTGCATCAGGATTATCTTTCAAAAACTCTTCAATATTATCGTCAAACGACTTAAGAAATTTTCTTTTCTTAGAACCCTTGCAAACAAGTAATTTCTTTATCTGTTTCAGATATTGTTTTCGTTCTCGTTCGGTAATTCGCATTTTTTCTCCTCCTGATACTCAAGAATATTTGTGATGCCTTCGGTAATAAGCTGATATTCCATTTTGATTTCCTCAAGATACTTTTTACCTTCTTCTGTTATATGATAATAAACACGCGTACGTCGACGACCAACTAGAACTTGTTCGTCGGTTATCAAACCCTTATCAATC
>JAFWWU010000040.1 GCA_017523285.1 Ruminococcus sp. | reverse complement strand
ATAATAAATCGGGAACTCTGAAATACTATGGCTTACAATGTGCAACATATAAATCGGGTGCTATGAATTGTTCAAATTGTAAGAGTATAAGCGGAAAAGTTCTTGAACAGAAAATCATTGATGAACTTAATGCTATTATAAAGCAGTATTGTGAAGCTGATAAAATCACTATAGATAATATTTACAAGCAGCAAGAGGAAAAACTCAGAACTTCACTTAATTCACTTACAGCTCAGCAATCTACAGCAAAATGCAGACTTACAAAAATGTATAAGGATAAGCTTGACGGGCTGCTTTCTGATGAGGATTACGCTCTTTTTCGTGAAAGCTTAGCAGAAGAAGAAAAACAGCTTACTGAACGGATCGAGGAAATCAATATGCAGATTGAAAAATGCCGTACACAGCAAATTAACACTGAATCGCAGAAAGAACTGATTGAAAAATATACGGAATTCACTCAGCTTGACAGGAATATTGCTGACGAATTTATTGATTATATTGAAATCGGCTCTGTCACTGATGACGGCAATCGTGAAATACATATTCATTGGAAAATTTAAGGCAATACCTTTCAGATTGTACTGATTGGTATTGCCTTTATTCTGCCATTATCTTATTCAAAATTGTATTTAGCTTAAATCAAAGCTAATCTCATTTAAGATTTCAAATTCATTAGCATTAAAATCATTGTTAATTACATGTTCTTTTATTTTAACAAAGTCCTCATCTGAGTATGTATAAACGTGAAAGAAAACTAAATCAGCTGAAAATAACGATAACGATGTATAGCTTTCTATAATTCTATTCTTTATTTGATTATCGTACTCACTGATAGGAATATAAATCTGATAGAAAAAGGTTAAATCATAATCATGCATAACTTTCTTCAAATCAAATTCATCATTTGTCATAAGTGGAAAATCACGCGATAATCCACTTTGATTACTACCAATACAATTTTGAGTGATGTTTTCTACATAACTGACAAAACTATCAAATCCCGCTTCTTTCAGAACATCATCCATATCTTCCTTTATCATCGGTTCTATTATATCACTCATATAAGTATCTGACGTAACTGTATATGAATCAGAAAACCCATCTTTATCTTTATCAGTAAATAATGGCTTTATATTAACGAAATATTCCTTATCGCTATCCGAAAGCTTCATTCGTGCCTGTATATAAACACTCTCTTTGTCAAAACTAAAATTCGTCTCGTAACAGCTATTCAAAATAAACGTTTTATTATATTTATCCTCCATATAGCTCATCGCCAATTTTTCTGCTTCAACAATATTAGAATGAGGACGATCTTCACAACCACTTAACATACCTGAAATTACTAAAGAAATACTAAATAGAAGCGAAAAACGTAAAAGCCTTTTCATAATTACCCCTCAATACGTACAACGCCATTCTGTTCAAGGTGATAAAGAAGTTTACAGCGCAGTTCTTCCTTGCATTCGGGTTTAGCCATATAATAGAGGTATGTTTCAATAAGATTAAGACGGGAAGCAGTTCTGCCCTCAATTTTGAACTGACTGAATCCCATTGGCACATATTTTTCCCATATATCATCAGGAGAAACATGTGTGCTGAGCCCCTTGATATCAAAAATAGATCTGTCGGCATATTTACAGTACATATCGGGAGCGTTGCAATCCTTTAAGGTGAAGCTCTTTGATTTTGTTTTTGCAAGATATTCACAAACAGCAATCTGCTGACGTCCGAGAACATTATAATGCTCTTTTCTGCGCTGACAACCAGGCTCACAGCAAGCATTTACAAGGATTTCCATGCGCTCTTTATTAGGGATTTTTTCAAGGATATCAAATTTATTATTAAAATCATAATCAAGCACGACAATGCTGTAATCCTTCTGCATTTCCTCAGAAAGCTTATCGAAATCGGTTATACGCTTACAGGTAGAGCTTGTGAGCTTATAATTCGGATATGTAGTGCGGATATATTCCTCAAGAAGCGGTGAATTTACTATAACCTCGTTCATTCCGTTATCAGCAAGCTTCATAATGTCATTACAGAATTTATCGCTGAGGTGCTTTTCTTTAATCATCGGATTAGTAAAAGTAAATCGAAGCGGTATACCATCTCTGTTGAGGGTGTTTATTACTAATTTTGCAAATTTCAGGTCGCATATTCCTGTAGTTGTTCTTCCGCCATTCCAGATAGATTGCGGAAATGTTCCGTAAAATGAAGCTATTTCAACTCCCTCTCGGAAATACTGAGGGCAGTTTTTTAGAAGTGTAGCAAAAACAAAATTGAATTTAAACTGATTTGCAAAATCGGGAAGATGAAATTTAACCTGCATATTTTTTCTCCTGTATTTTATCTTAATTTCATTGATTTTTAAGCTTTTTTTCTGATATGATCTGGTACTTCGGGATCAGAAACAAGAATTTCCAGTAAAGGAAGCGGTGCTGTTGATAACTCCTCAGCGGACAATGATTCAACGAGCTCAATTAATCTCTCATCTATTAATTCGTCGTTTGATCTGGCATCTAAATGTGAACAGAAATCATTGTATATTTCTTCAAGATGCGGAATAAAATCAGAACGCATAATAGCGATATCCATACATTCGCAGTAATTTTTGAGAAGAGCTTCTGTTCTGTCATCTCTTACAGTAATCACCTTTGGACAATACTTATTGAAATAATTTGTGAAATCCTTAAGCATTTCCTGCGGATTATACTTTATCTGAGGAGCTGTAGTCATAAGCTGGTCTTTTTCGTCAAATCCGAGTAAAACGCACGGAAATCTGCCTATTTGTTCTTCTTCATAATATATTGGGGTAGGAATATAATATACTCCGCATGTAAAATATCCCTTTTTCGGAATTTTCTTTCCTTTGAAAAACGGGCTTGGATAATCAGGTTGCTTTTCCTGGGGAGGAATAAACTCTGAAACTGTGTATCCGTCTTTGCATGAAGTTAAATGTACAAAACCCTTAATTTTATTATCTGCCAAAAACATTGCGGCACGAAGTCCCTCGGCAAGATACGCTTGCTCATCATAATTGAGATTAAATGTGTTTTTTGTTAAAAACAACACATTAAATATAGTATACCATACAAGATGAGTTATTTCAAGCATTTTCATGCGGATATAAGCTGTTTTTTCAAGACTACAATATCGACGATATCAACAGTATTATCCCCTGTTACTTCTGCGGATTTATAATCTGTCAAATCAGCAGACTGCAAAATGTATTTCTGTAGCATAACGACATCTGCAACATCAAAAATTCCGTCAGCGTTTACGTCGCCGATCAGCTTACTTGTAAGCTCCTCTTTTATAAGTGATAAGAGAGAGTATTCGCCCTTAGCGTCCTGTGAAAGCTCCCATATCATTATTCCGCCATATTCCTTTGCCATTGCACATTTTTCACGCATTGTAGCGGCTCCGTTATATGCTATGCCGTTATAGAAATCGGAATTGTAATTATCCTTATCAAGCTCTATCAGTTCTTTGAATGGCACATAGGAATTCCAGTCAAGTTTTCCGTCTGCTGTATATCCTCTGCCATAGAATGGCACTCCGAGTACAAGCTTATCTTTCGGGACTTTTTTCTGTATATTGAAGTATTTTATAGAGCTTTCGGCAAACTCCATATCAGCATGTGAGATTTCATCTCCGTCATTATCGTATCCCATTACATTGAGAAAATCAAATTTATTGAATGTTTCAGAGGATACATTGACAGCTACCCAGCCTGCTGTTGCAGTTGACATTTCATAGCCGTTTTCATCGCATAATACACGAAGCGAATCAACCCAATCGGCATAATAATTCCATATTTTATGGCTTGAACCAAGTTCTATGTCAAGGTCTATTCCGTCAAGGTTATGCTTTTTGCAGTATTCCATGATTTTATCATTGAATGCAGTCATTTCTTCGGGAGTATCTATAAGCGGAAGATATCCGTCACAGCCTCCGCCTCCGCCAAGTGCCGCAAATACCTTGACATCATTTGAATGTGCCTTATTAACGATATTTGTCATTTCATAATCGGGAATATAGCATGATATATTCCCCTGTTCATCGGGATTACAGAATGCGATGTTAAGATGAGTGAGGGCAGAGAAATCAACCTCCCCATAGGATTTATAATCCCAATCGGGAAGATATCCGACAACTCTTGAATCATGCGTTACAGTATCGGTAGGAATATCGTTTTCCTGCTTGCCGATAAGCATATCTATTTCGTAAACTGTTACAGGAGAGTCAGACGCCATTACTGATATGTAATCAAGGAGAGCGAAATCTGTTCCGAATGATTCTGTCATTGCAGTATAGGAGTAGTAATAATAGTTTTCATCAAAATCATCGGGCAGAACCTGTGCCCATTCCTTGCCGCCGCTGTTTGAGGTAAGCACGAAATATGGTGCTGTTTCAGTTTCACATGAAATTGCGATTGTGTTTTCTTCGCTGTATATACTGCGGTCTGTTACGGGAATTGTAACAGGGCATGTCCATGCAGGTGCGGAGGCTTCGCCTTTATACAAGCATATTTTGTTTTCTTCTGCACTGACAGTAAAACTGCATACAGAAAACATAACTGCACTTGTCAGAAATGATATGATTCTTTTAAATTTCATATATCCACTTCCTTTGCGTTAGTTATTGTTGTTTTTTTAGTTTCTCTTGCATTTTTCTATATTTTTCTTCGATTAAAGCTTCTAATGCTGCATTTTCCTGTTCCTCAGTAATCCCTGCTTTTCTGCGTTCTTCTCTTTCTTGTTCATATCTATAACTATCAATCAATCCTTCACACTCTTCAAGCAAATTCATTAATTCAAGTTCAAAATCCCATGGCTTTTTTTGTAAATCCCAAAATAAACAAATTTTTCCATTTTCTTCTGAAATAGCTAATCGTTCACTTGTCATTTCTACTCTGC
Organism: Ruminococcus sp.; assembly: GCA_017523285.1. Lineage (GTDB taxonomy): Bacteria > Bacillota > Clostridia > Oscillospirales > Ruminococcaceae > Ruminococcus. The sequence continues at coordinate 36,575 of JAFWWU010000040.1, read as the reverse complement.
TGATTGAAAGATAACCGTCAGGAACATACACATCTGAACTACCAATAGAATCAAGTCCGTATATTTCTTCACCCATTATTCTTGCACCATTTGAGAATTTAAGAAATTCCCTATATTCCTGTGGAAGCGGAAATTTAAGTGTGCTTTCAAATTTTACTATTTCTTCTTCTGTGGCGGGTGGGTTAAATTGTGAATAATCTTCCGAATAGTTACACTCTGCTGAAAGTGTTTCACAGCATTTTTTCAGTCTTTCAAAACATTCTTGTAAATTCTTTGGTTTTTCATCATTCATAAGCATATTTGATGTGTCCTTTCGCAATATTTGCTATATATTTTCGATAATTATATCATATTTCAGTCAAAATATCAATAGTTAGTATAAAAAATTTTTTTCTAAAATCTATTGCATTTATCTGTAAAATAGTGTATAATAAAATCACAATTTAACAGACGGGAGCTTGTGTTACAGGCTGAGAGGGAGGTATAACCTCCGACCGATAACCTGATTTGGATAATGCCAACGTAGGGACGACTGTAAGGCGCTGACGCTTGCACGTCGGTGCATTTTTTATATGCATTTTTCGGAAGCTATCGAAATCGGTAGCTTCCTTTTTTATTTCCGTCTGTTAAATATTATTATAATGGAGGAAGACTATGTACAAAACACAAATGGAAGCGGCAAGAAAAGGAATCATCACAAAGGAAATGGAGGCTGTTGCGGCTAAGGAATACCGCACTTCCGAGGAAATCCGTGATCTTGTTGCAAAAGGGCAAGTTGCAATATGTGCAAACAGACTTCACAAATGCATTGAGCCAAACGGTGTAGGCTCTATGCTCCGTACAAAAATCAACGTAAATCTCGGTGTATCAAGGGACTGCAAGGACTATGATATTGAAATGAAAAAGGTTATAGCGGCGGTAGATATGGGTGCAGAAGCGATAATGGATTTGTCCTCTCACGGAAACACTCAGCCTTTCAGACAGAAGCTTGTTGCAGAGTGTCCTGCAATGATTGGAACTGTTCCCGTTTATGACAGCGTTATTCACTATCAACGTGACCTTGCAACACTCACAGCAAAGGATTTTATCGATGTAGTACGTTTACACGCAGAGGACGGAGTTGACTTTGTAACGCTCCACTGCGGAATCACACGCAAGACTATTGAGCAGATTAAAAAGCATAAGCGTAAGATGAACATTGTATCTCGTGGCGGCTCACTTGTTTTTGCGTGGATGAGCATGACAGGCAACGAAAACCCATTTTACGAGTATTACGATGAAATTCTTGATATCTGCCGTGAATATGATGTGACAATTTCTCTCGGTGACGCTTGTCGTCCAGGATGTCTTGCTGATGCAAGTGATGTATGTCAGATTGAGGAGCTTGTACGTCTTGGCGAGCTTACAAAAAGAGCATGGGCAAAGGATGTTCAGGTTATGATTGAGGGCCCAGGGCATATGCCTCTTGACCAGATTGAAGCGAATATGAAGATACAACAGACAATTTGCATGGGTGCGCCTTTTTATGTGCTCGGACCGCTTGTTACAGATATTGCACCAGGATATGACCATATTACTTCTGCGATTGGTGGTGCTGTTGCGGCGGCTTCGGGTGCGGCATTCCTGTGCTATGTAACTCCTGCCGAGCATCTTGCACTCCCGAATGTTGAGGACGTAAAGCAGGGCATAATTGCTTCTAAAATTGCCGCACATGCCGCTGATATTGCAAAGCATATTCCGCATGCAAGAGATATTGACGATGCAATGGCTGACGCACGCAGGACTTTTGACTGGGACAAGCAGTGGGAGTGCTCCATTGACCCTGAAACTGCAAAGAAAATCCGTGATGACAGAAAGCCAGAAATTGAGGAAAGCTGTTCGATGTGCGGTAAATTCTGTGCGGTAAGAAGTATGAACAAGGCTCTTGAGGGCGAATATATCGACATTCTGTGAGGTGATATTATGGTAAAAATCAACGGAGAAGAACTGAATATTGCAGGAGAAAATGTTGCTGAATACCTTTCAGAAAGCGGATATGATTTAAAACGTGTGGCTGTTGAGCTGAATGGAGATATTCTGCCTAAGTCGCAGTATGCAGATACACTTTTAAAAGACAACGATGTAATAGAAGTCGTAAGCTTTGTAGGAGGCGGCTGATATGACAGAACAGGAATGGTACAGCACACTTGAAATGCGGCACGGAAAGGAATTACAACAGAAATTCACATCGGCTTGCGTTGCAATATGCGGACTTGGTGGACTTGGCTCAAATGCGGCTATCTCTCTTGCGAGGGCAGGTGTCGGAAAGCTAATTCTGATTGACTATGATAAAGTGGATATTTCAAATCTACACCGACAGCAGTACAACGTTTCACATCTTGGAATATATAAAACCGATGCAATGAAGCAGACGCTTTCGGAGATTGCGCCATACTGCAAGATTGTAACGCATACAGAAAAAATTACAGAAGATAATTTATCGCTGATTGCAGATTGCGACATAGTGTGTGAGTGCTTTGATAATGCGGAGTGCAAGGCTATGCTTGTAAACGGAGTAGCAGAACAATATCCCGACAAATATATAATTTCTGCTTCGGGAATGTCAGGGCTTCATACAGGCAACACAATTCAAACGAAAAAGCTTGGAAAACGGCTGTATATCTGTGGTGACGGAATGAGTGATGTCGATTCAGACGGAACACTTTTTGCTCCCCGTGTAATGCTGTGCGCCTCACATCAGGCAAACACAGTTCTACGAATTATCGCAGGCAAATTTGATATTTAGAAAGGATTTTATTATGGAAGATAAACTTATTTTAGGCGGACATGAATTTAGTTCACGTTTTATTCTTGGTTCGGGAAAGTATTCATTGAATCTTATTGAAGCGGCTGTGCGTGACGCAGGTGCGGAGATTATTACGCTTGCTGTTCGCCGTGCTAACACTAAAGAACAGGAGAATATTCTTGATTACATACCAAAGGGAGTAACACTTCTCCCTAATACATCAGGAGCAAGAACAGCGGAAGAGGCTGTGCGAATTGCAAGACTTGCAAGAGAAATCGGATGCGGTGATTTTGTAAAAATTGAGATTATGCGTGACACGAAATATCTTCTCCCTGACAACAATGAAACTATCAAGGCAACCGAAATCCTTGCAAAAGAGGGTTTTGTAGTACTCCCGTATATGTACCCCGATTTATATGCGGCAAGAGATTTAGTCAATGCAGGTGCGGCGGCTGTAATGCCACTTGCGGCTCCTATCGGCTCAAACAAAGGGCTTGCTACAAAGGAGTTTATACAGATTCTCGTTGATGAAATAGATTTGCCTGTTATCGTAGATGCAGGTATAGGCAGACCGTCACAGGCTTGCGAAGCTATGGAAATGGGTGCGGCAGCAATTATGGCGAATACTGCCCTTGCAACTGCAGGAGATTTACCGCTTATGGCTTCAGCTTTCAAGAATGCTATTGAGGCAGGCAGAAAGGCATATCTTTCTGGACTCGGGCGAGTTCTCACAAGAGGGGCAAGTGCATCAGACCCGCTGACTGGCTTTTTAAGAGATTGAGGTGCTTATGGATAACAGATTTTTTGTAGACGGTGAGCATCTTTCCCCTGCCGCGCTTGAAAAGAAGCATAGACTTGAAACTGATTCTTCAAGCCGTACAAATCATATGGAATATATGAACGGAATGGAGCGCATAAACTCCGACATCATGGAAAAAGTTCTTGCAGAAATGGATAATTACGATTATTCCAAATATACCGCAAAAGATGTAAAGGCGGCACTTGAACATGAAACGTGCAGTATTGAGGATTTCAAAGCTCTTTTATCACCTGCCGCAGAGCCGTTTTTAGAGCAGATGGCACAGAGAGCAAGGCTTGAAACCTCAAAGCATTTCGGTAATACTGTGTATATGTTTACTCCGCTTTATATTGCGAATTATTGTGAAAATTACTGCGTATACTGCGGCTTTAACTGTTATAACAACATAAACCGAATGAAGCTGAATATGGAACAAATTGAGCATGAAATGCTGATTATTTCTGAAAGCGGAATGGAGGAAATCCTCATTCTTACAGGCGAAAGCAAATCACAGAGTAATATCGAATACATAGGTGAAGCCTGCAAGCTTGCCCAAAAATATTTCCGTATGGTCGGACTTGAAATATATCCTGTAAATACGGAAGAATACAAGTATCTTCATGAATGCGGTGCGGATTATGTTACAGTATTTCAGGAAACATACGACAGCGACAGATATTCAGAGCTTCATTTGCTTGGTCATAAACGTGTTTATCCTTATCGCTTTGATGCGCAGGAACGTGCATTAATGGGTGGTATGCGTGGGGTTGCTTTTTCGGCACTTTTAGGCTTATCAGATTTCAGAAAAGATGCTTTAGCAAGTGCATTGCATGTTTATTATCTGCAAAGGAAATATCCTCATGCTGAAATGTCACTTTCTTGTCCAAGATTACGTCCGATTATTAATAATGATAAAATCAATCCGCTTGATGTTCATGAAAAACAACTTTGTCAGATTATATGTGCGTACAGAATTTTTCTGCCATTTGTTGGAATTACTGTTTCTTCAAGGGAAAGCGAAAGCTTCCGAAACGGTATCGTGAAGATTGCCGCAACAAAGGTTTCCGCAGGTGTTTCTACGGGAATTGGCGATCATGAAAGCAAATATAACGGCAAAGAATCAGACGGCACAGAAGGCGATGAACAATTTGAAATCAACGATGCACGTTCTCTTGATGTGATGTATAAGGATATTGCCGCAGAGGGTTTACAGCCTGTACTCAATGATTATATTTATATGTGAGGTACTTTATGAAAAAACTTGATACAACGATGTATTTTATTACTGACAGTACGAATTACAGCGAGGAAGAATTTCTCTATCGTGTTGAAGAAGCCTGCAAAGGCGGTGTAACGCTCATTCAGCTTCGTGAAAAAGAAAGAACTACAAGAGAGTATCTACATCTTGCTGAAAAGGTGCACGAAATCACGCAGAGATACGATATCCCTCTTATTATTGATGACAGAGTTGATATTGCTCTTGCAGTAAATGCAGAGGGAGTTCATGTCGGGCAGTCTGATATGCCTGTAAAAATTGCAAGAAAGCTTATGGGCGATGATAAGATAATAGGTGCAACAACAAAGACTGTACCACAAGCTGTTGAAGCATACGAACAGGGGGCGGATTATCTTGGAGTTGGTGCAATATATCCTACAACTACAAAGGTTAAAACTGTGCTCACTTCTGTTGACACGCTGAAAGAAATTGTGAAAGCTGTACCTATTAAGGTCAATGCAATAGGTGGACTAAATAAAGAAAACATTCACGTTCTGAAAGGCAGTGGAATTGACGGAATTTGTGTTGTTTCAGCCATTATGAAAGCAGATAATCCGTGCATAGCAGCAAGAGAACTCAGGGAGGCTTTCAATGAATTACAGTAAAATTAAAACCGCCCTTACAATCGCAGGAAGCGATTCAAGCGGCGGTGCAGGAATTCAGGCTGATTTGAAAACAATGCTCACAAACGGAGTCTTTGGCATGAGTGCGATTACTGCTCTAACTGCACAGAATACTATGGGAGTTACAGCAATTTCAGAGGTTACTCCCGATTTTCTCGGTCAGCAGATAGATGCAGTTTTTACAGATATTTTTCCCGACGCAGTCAAAACGGGAATGGTTGCAAATGCACAACTTATTGAAGTAATTGCAGAAAGACTGACATTCTATAAAGCTAAAAATATTGTAGTTGACCCTGTAATGATTGCAACAAGCGGTGCAAGTCTTATTTCTGAAAATGCGATTGAAACGCTCAAAGAAAAGCTACTGCCGATTGCAACAATTATTACTCCTAACATTCCAGAAGCAGAGGTGCTTTCAGGAATAAAGATTACAAGCAAATTCGATATGGAAAAAGCCGCAGAAATCATATACAAAACCTATGGCTGTGCTGTGCTTCTCAAAGGCGGTCACAGTATCAGTGACGCCGATGATTTACTATATGAGAACGAAGAAACAACGTGGTTTGATAGTGTGCGTATAGATAATCCGAATACTCATGGAACAGGATGCACACTATCAAGCGCAATCGCTTCAAATCTTGCAAAGGGGCATGACCTCAAAACTGCTGTAAAACTCGCAAAGAAGTATATTTCGGGTGCATTATCCGCTATGCTTGACTTAGGAAAAGGAAGCGGTCCGTTAAATCATGGTTTTAATATAAAAAGTGAATACTAAACATAGTAAAGGCTATGCAGCAATTCCGAAATGATTGCTGCACAGCCTTAAATTTATTATCGCTTATGTATTTTTCATTATTACAGAGCCTACACATTCGCTTACATGCTCACAGGCATCTGCACATGCTTCAAAGCAATCAAATATCTCACGCCATGAAACAATTAACAGCATATCTGAGTTATTCTCTGAAAGCTCACGCATTGACGAAAGGTAAAGATTATCACATTCTTCCTCTACGTCATTAAGCTTAATAATTAGATTTCGTATATTCTTTGATTTTTTGTAGTTTTCAAATTCACACATTAGCTCACCGAGAATTTCGCAGGCTCTTACAATCTTCTTTGCAAATTCAATTGCTGATGTATTAATTTCTATAATATTGTATATGTAGAATTTCTGAAGAATCTCCTCGATTTTATCAATAACATCATCAAGATTATTACTAAGCATATCTATATCCTCACGGTCAACTGGAGTTATAAATGCTTTGGCAAGTGCTCTGTTCATTTCATGCTTGTTTTTATCTGCACTATGTTCAAATATATGCATTTGCTCAAGCATTTTGCTTATAACGCATGTATCATAATTTTCAAGGCAAGTTACAAGATAATCAGCCGCTTGTCTTGCAAGAACAGTAGTTTCACAGAAATTATCAAAATAAAATTTATCGCTTTTAGACATATATGTATTCCTTTCTATCATGTGAATAATAATATAAATATTTTTGTCATTATGAAGCCTACAAGACCGCATCCGGGGAAAGTCAGCACCCATGTAAGCACCATTTCTTTTACAACTCCGAAATTTATCGCGGATACCCGCTTTACTGCTCCGACACCCATAATAGATGTTGTTTTTGCGTGAGTTGTCGATACGGGCAGACTAAATACAGAACAAAACAGCAGTGAAAATGCAGCGGCGATATCAGCTGAGAAGCCTTGATATTTTTCAAGCTTTACCATATCCATTCCAACTGATTTTATGATTTTCTTTCCACCCATTGCTGTACCTGCCGCCATAACTGCGGAGCATATAAGCATAAGCCATATCGGGATAGTTATATCAGACGGCAATTCTACTCCATTCGACATATAGAGGCATAGAAGTATAACTCCCATAAATTTCTGTCCGTCCTGTGCTCCATGCATAAATGCCATTGAAGCTGCACCCATAATCTGTGCTCCCCTGAAAAATAAATCTGTTTTCATACGGTCAGATTTTCTGAATAATCCTGATACAATTTTACATACTATCCAGCCTGCCCCGAATCCGAGCACTACTGAAATGATTATTCCATAGATTACTTTTATCCATTCATTTCCATTTACTCCTTCAAGATTATTATGAAGAGCAATGGCACTTCCTGTAAGACCTGCAATAAGTGCGTGACTTTCACTTGTCGGTATTCCGAATATCCACGCAAGTATCGCCCATAGCACAATTGCAAATAAAGCGGCACTTAGCGCAATAATCGCCTTATCGGGATCTGAACCGAAATTAACCATTTTTGTAATCGTTTCGGCTACTGTTGCATTAATCAGCGTCATTACAAAAACTCCAAAGAAATTGAAGAATGCCGCCATAAGTATAGCCGCTTTTGCAGGCATACATCTTGTTACGACACAGGTTGCAATTGCATTAGGAGCATCTGTCCAGCCGTTTACAAGAATTACTCCGAGAGTTAGTGTTACAGCAAGGAATAATAAGGGATTTGCCGTCATCTGTGACCAAAAATCATAAATTGAATTCATTAACACCTTTCCTTTTTTGAAATTGTTTTTCTGAAATAAAGTGCTTGTTCACTCACCTTTCTTCACTTTGTATTCTATCTTTTTACAGATACGGGTTAAAATATATGAAACTGCCGCACTGCATAAGATTATCAGGAATGTTACAGGCAATGATTGTTTTCCTTGCATTGGAAAAATCATTACTACTGTTGCCGCGGCGATTCCTATTACCGCATGCGAAACTATTGAAAAATGCTTTTTATATGCATAGCCGATAACTTTTGAAAGTAACAGTATACATAATAACATTCCGAATGCCATTGGAATAATTATTGTCATATCAAATTCTGATATTCCCTCAAGCATTGGCTGATATAAACCGAAAAATAAAAGAAGCGAGGACGAACTCAGTCCAGGAATAATAAAGCTGAATCCCCATAGTATACCGCATATAAGGTATCCGAATACTCCTTCATCAAAGCTATGAAGCTGATTATTTTTCATTATTATAAGAAAGAATAATATTACCGTAAATGAAGCCACTATCGAAACAAATGAGTATATATTTCTTCCTTTTGAGCCTGCTTCACTTAGAAGCTGAGGAAATGTTCCTAATATAAACCCGATAAAAATACAGGTAACAAGTTCAGTGTTTCTTTCAAGAAGAATGGCTGCCGCACCTGACAGTCCTATAAAGCCGATTGCAACTCCAATAAAGAATATCAGCAGCATTATTCCGTATTTTGATAGCCCCTTTTTTATATCCGACATTATTTCAATTATCGGACGGTACATTCCGAAAGCAACACAGAGAGTGCCTCCGCTTACTCCCGGAAGAATTGCTCCAAAACCTACGATTATACCTTCAATGAGCCATATTGCCCATAAAAACGGATTGTACATTCTTTTTAATTCCATTTTTCCACCTTTCAAATCATTGTATTTTATTTATTATCTCCTCTTTTGATTGTATTATATCATCGCATCAGTTAAAATGGAGCAAAGATAGGAATTCTTTGGCTAAGAGGCAGTTAAGACTGATATATCCCCATTTTTTCGACATAAATGAATATAAAAAACGCTTTCAGTGTAAACTGAAAGCGCACATAAATATTGAATTGTATTTTATTGTTTTATTTCAGAGCATTTGAAAAATAATCATATGTTGATATAATATAATCATGTATGATATTATAGTTCAATTTAATATCACTGAAAACTTGCAAGCATTTACATTCAGCATTTTTAATGCTACGTATAATATCATCTCTATCCGGAAGTTCCTGTTTAAGAATACTGCAACAGATATCATTTTCAAGAAATGCTTTTGTAAAAACATTACCTTTATCAGAATCTATTCTCGGAACTCCTGTTGAAATGAGTCCAAGATTATAGTCAAAATACGGAGCGATACTTATAATTTCACCTGTAATGGTATTTCTCAGAAATCCGGCGTTTTGATTATGACGGTCATCGTTATGAAGAAGTGCATCATAAAACACCATCATAACATAAGATACTATATGCTTTTTGTCAATTCTTGAAATAATATACTCTGGTTCGTCGTGATCCGTATAATAATTGCAAAAGGGCTCGAAATCAAGTTCAGCATTACCTGTAAAATCTTTTGTAATAATAAAAGTTGATGTAAGCCCTGTTTCTTCTGAGGTTATGCGTTTAATATCATATTCGGCAACATTTACGCCCATAGATTTAAGAAATATAAATGAATAATATTCGCTTATAAGTTCCTGAATATTTCCTTGCTTAAACATATACCAACAGCCATCAATAAATCTCCATGCTTTTTCATAGCTTCCGACTGTACCAAGTTCACAATATCCTTCGGTATTGCCACTATCAGATGCAGATGCTCCATATAACGCTATATCTGCAATTTCTTCATTATAACGTTTAAGAGAAGAATAATCAAGATTTTCATGAGATTTCTGAATCCACCAGTTGTCAGTTATAGTAATACCATGTCCAACATCAATAATTAGCTCAATTTCATCAGCATTACGAAGTCGAAGGGCTTTAAATAGCTTTCTTGAATGAGAACGATGAATATCAACACTTCTGTTATCAAGCCATACTTCAAGCGGCATACCTACAGCAAAACATGCAGGACATAATACTTTTTCAATTATTTCGTATATTCCGTTTTCATTCGCAAATGCAATTACTCTATCTTTATGCATTATTTTATAATCCATATAACTCCTCCTGCTTCACTTAAGGCAACACCGCACAAAGCACACCTGACGTTTTTGCACGAAATCTGCTTGCGAATTTTCCGTGATCTTGCACAGAAATCCCTTGACATACGACAGTATGCCTACGGAATTTCTATGCAATCTGACGAAAAATCTGACTGCACATCTTCCGCACAAGCTCTGTGCAGTGTTGCCTTAAATTTATGCTGTTATTATATCATAAAACAATTATAAAGTCCAGTACATATTTCAAGCAAACAACCACATAATAGTATTGAGGTGGTTAAAATGGCAAAACAAGGTATGAAGCGTCCCGAATGGACTCACAATAAAGAAAAAAACACAGCAGCTACAGTTCCCGAAATACAGGGTAAAGCAAAACACGGAAATACACATGTAAACCCTATTATTGCAGGTACAAAATCACCTGCTCAGAAGGTTTATCACACAAAGCCTTTCTCTCAGGAGAAAAAGATTTCCGATGCGTATGCTGTTATTGATAACGACCTTGCAAGAGACAATCTTGAAAATGACATTACTGCTGCCGATTTACAGGATTTATAAGAATTAATGCTGTCTGATATATCGTCAGGCAGTATTTTTATATAGAGTACATTTAAAAAACAATATTTTCACAGAATTGTTTGTAGCTTCATAGTATGAATATGAGGTGAAAGCATGAACAGAAATTCTTTTAATTACGGAGCAATTCTGATGACTCCGCCACATGCGTCGGCAGAAATAAAAGGCAGTACAGATTATCCTGATATTCGTGGATTTATGCGATTATATCAGACACGAAACGGTGTATTGATTTCAACAGATATAAAAGGTCTGCCATATTATCCTGACAGTTGCAAACATCGTATATATGGATATCATATTCATGACGGGAATAAATGTGAAGGTGATATGCAAGATCCATTTTCACATGCTATGTCACATTATAATCCTAACAACTGTATTCATCCATTTCATGCAGGAGATATGCCTCCGCTATTTGGTAATCAGGGGCATGTATTCTCTGCATTCCTGACAGATCGTTTTTCTCTATCTGATGTAATCGGAAAAACTGTAATAATACATGGAAATCCTGATGATTTTACTACACAGCCAGCAGGAAATGCGGGTAAAAAACTTGCATGTGGAGTTATTAAAGCGTGTCGAAACTTATGCAAATAGATTAGTATATATACAAAACGCATGTATTATCTAAAACAATATGGAAAAACTAATGATATCAAACAAACAAGGAGGAGAATTTATTATGTTTGGAATTACATCATTTGAAAGAAACGACTTATGGAACTCATTACGAGAATTTGAAAATGATTTTTTCAAAAGTTTCGGGAATGTCACTCATTGCAGAACTGATATAAAGGATCTGGGTGATAAATTTGTGCTTGAATGTGAAATGCCTGGCTTTAATAAGGAAGATATTAAAATTGACATAAATAATGGCAATTTGACTTTATGTGCTATCCGTAAAAATGAAAATAACGAAAAAAACAGCAATGACGAGTATATCCGCAGAGAACGAATTTATGGTTCTTATTGCAGAAGCTTCAATATTTCGGGAATTGATGAAAATTCAATTACAGCTGAATATACAAATGGCATTCTTTCTCTTACACTGCCTAAAAAGCAAATTCAACAGCCCGAAGTAAAGAGAATTGAGATTAAGTAAATCCTTTTCGGCTATAAAATAATTACAGTATAGATATAAAAAATCAGCCCTGAGATTTTTCTCAGGAGTAAGACCTAAAATCTATGTGAATGTAAAATAGTGTGCAATAGAAAAATCTATGATGAGACCGATTGTTAGATCAGTAGGTCTTATCTACATATAAGTACAAGATTATCAATTGTTAAGAAAAAAGGTTATCATAAGAATTACTACCATTTTATATGAATTTGCGCCCGTTTTTGTATAATGCTTAATACGCTTTTGTGCGAAATAATCATGTTACCTCAACAGTGAATCATTACTTGTACATTCAAGAAAGTCCCATAATTTCTCCTTATATCAGATTTCGCCTTTTATATCAATTTCAGAATTATCAATTTGCTCTTCAAGTTCAAGCATATACCTGTCATAATCTGAAATATAGACATTATCCTGAATAACACGATATTTTTCAAATTCACTGAGAGCATGCATTTTCGCAAGTTCAGCAGATACTTTGCCTGCGTCCTGTAATACTTCTCTGTCCCAAATTGTAAGAAAACCATTGAGCTTTTTTTCCCAGTCTGCCATAGTCATCGGTATATGCCGTTCAGCCTGCACCTCGGCCATATCAAGATATGCAGATACAATTCTTTCAAGCTGAAACATTTCTTTTTCTGTGAGATAATTCTTTGCTACCGTTACATCGTATTTGTGAATTTTGCCTTTGGGTGCACCATCCCAGTTTGTAAGACCCATATATTCTTTACTTGCATCGGCACGGTTATAGATAACTTCGGCAGCAGTATTTCCGTGAATGCTGTAATGCAACTTGTTTTGTACTGCCGCAAAAAAACGCTTTGTTGCTTTTGCGGAAGGATCATAATCAAGAGCTGTTGCATAAATATCCGTTATTTTTTGATAGAATTTTCTTTCGGATAAACGTATTTCACGGATTTTCTCTAACTGCTTTTCAAAGTATTCTTTAGTTAGAATAGTGCCGCTGTTTTTTAAGCGTTCATCGTCCATTACCCAACCCTGAATTGTATAATCCTTGACAATTTTATTTGACCATTTGCGAAACTGTACAGCACGTTCGTTATTAACTTTAAATCCGACAGCAATAATCATTTGCAGATTATAATGGTCTACCATTCTTGAAACCTGTCTCGCACCTTCCTGCTGAACTATTAAGTATTTCTTAATAGTTGAATCGGGAGAAAGCTCATCATCTGCATAGATTCTCTTTATATGCTGATTTATAGCAGCAACGCTGATATCATATAGACACGCCATCATCTTTTGAGTGAGCCATATATTTTCATTTTCATAGCGCATCTCAACACTATTTTCTGTATCACCGACAGAAGCGATGTATGTAAGATATTCAGCAGCACTTGAACGGATTGTAATTACATCTTTTTTTGATTTTGCCATATTAAACTCCTTTTAGAGCTGGTGTTCTAGCTATACATTATAAGTATAGCACGCTTTTTTAATTTCTTCAATAACAATTTGTATAAAAAACGCAATTCATCTTTATTTTTAAATGATTTATTTTATCATTACATGATTTTTAAAAATTAATTTATATGGTGCAAAAACAACCTATCCCCATACCGGACAATGCATCGTCGATACGGGATTCCTCTCGCTTTTTCCCTTGTTTCTACGGTATAAATATCTTATTCACACTGGTGAATCTTTATTTGGCTGACAGAAAATCTCTGAAAGCCCAGAGAGTGTGCTTACGGTTAGTGTATGGTTTTAGGGCATCTGCTTATTACGATATTCTACATAATTTTGATAACAACTTATAAGAAATAGAAATTTAATGCACCATTAGAGGCTATGGGATTTGATGACATTATACAGCCATTAACGCATAATATTCTACAACAAGTGCACCTATCAATAAAATTAACGAAAAAATGGTCAGAGCAATTGCAGCTTTTAAGTCATCCTTTTCAAGACAAGATTTATTTGGTTTTTGTTGTGAGTAGATGACCGTTACACTGTCGCCAACTTTCCATTTATTATTCAATCTCTCGCCGATACATAAATATTCTTCATTATTTACATGATACTTGATTTTATAGTGACTTCCTCTTCCAACGCCAACATAAATAATTTCGCCTATAGTACGGCAACCGAATCTTTGAAGAGATATCGTGTTAACAAGAAATTTCATAGAATATCCAAACATAAATGCAATTATCGATGTAAAAAACGAAAATACAAAAAATATCACAATGTTATCCTTGAAAAAACACATACCAAGAAGGAATATGATAAACATAACAAAGAGCATTATTGCAATACCTAATAATATTTTTAGTGTAACTTTTCTTGTTCTTTTATTAATTAAAAATATCACAATAGCAATTACAATCAACGGCATCCAATAAAAATCAATTAACCTAATATGCATTGTTATTCACCTTACCTTTGCAAGTGCTTACAATTTTGAATCCTTATCTCGCTGAATCACACATAAACACGTGCATCAATGAAATGACGTAGCCTCTTCATGTATTCATAACTCAGCAACTAATGATAATTCGTCATCGGTTTTAGCAAGAAATCTTGGACATTTATTGCAGTCATCACCGCAAAGCGTTATTCTTTTATTGTTCATTTTGTTTTCTCCGAATATGATATTAAAAAACTGTCTTTGAATTATATCAATTATAACACGATTGTTTTTTATAATCAAGATTTTCTTCTTAAATTTCATTTACGTTCAACATACTCTTAACAAATTATACAAACGCAAATACTCCTTATATTTATCATCAAATAGAAACCCGTCATTATATCCATTTATTATTGATTTGAAAAACAAGATATGATATAATAAATAAAAAATAATCGATATTTGTTACAACGTCAGACTAAGGAATGTGAAATGATGAAAAACGTAAAAAATACTATATCAAAAAGCAAAGGATTTAAGGTTATAATGATAATTCTGATTGTAATTCTGATTTTAATTCTTGCAGCTTTTCTTTTTATAAAACTTAATCCTGTTTTCGGTGGTTCACCTGATAAAAATGATAAGGCTGATTACAAGACAAGAGCAGATAACTACATTGACGGGAAATTTACATATCCTGATAAATATTCAATAGACGGTCTTTCGGAAGATATCCGCATATCTCAAAAAGGGACTAAGCCAGCAGAAACTCTGCCATATAAAACACCTGAGTTTGCTGAAAATCCTGCTTCAGATGAAGTTTATGTTACATGGCTCGGACACTCTACATTATTCATTCAGATGCATGGTATGAATATACTTATTGACCCTTTATTCTCTGACAGAGCCTCACCAGTTTCCTTTGCGGGTCCTGAGCGTTTCAGTGAGCCATTCATAAAACCTGAAGAACTTCCTCATATTGATATAATTCTTCTTTCGCATGACCACTACGATCATCTTGATATGAAAACAATAAAAGCGCTTGACTCAAAGACCGACTGCTTTATTGTACCTCTCGGTGTGGAAAATCATCTTGAACGCTGGAATGTGAAAAGCGATAAAATCCGCAACATGGCATGGTGGGAGGAAATTGACATAAATGGTCTCACAATTGCTTGTGCTCCAGCCAGACATTATTCAGGAAGATATGCTCTTGATTCGGGCAACACACTTTTTGCATCATGGATTTTAAAAGACGAATATCATCAGATTTTTGAAAGCGGCGACAGCGGATTTGGCGGCCATTTTAAAGATATTCACAATCGCTATGGTGATTTTGATTTTGTAATGATTGACTGTGCTCAGTATGATATGAGATGGCATACAAGTCATATGTTCCCTGAAGAATCAGTAAATGTTTGTGCTACTCTCGGCGCAAAGCTTACAATGCCTGTTCACTGGGGAGCATATTCGCTCTCTACTCATGCATGGGATGATCCGCCTGTACGTTTCTCAAAGTATGCAGAAGAGCTTGAAATTGATGTAGTTACCCCAATGCTTGGCGAAACTATGAATATAGATACACCTGAACAATATAAAGAAAAATGGTGGGAGAATATCAAGTAGCTGTAAAAATTATAGAATAATATATTGTAATAATATATTAGTTTAGGAGGAATCTATGAAAGCAAGAGAATTACTTGAAATACTCAGTGTCGCTGAAAGATTAAAAGATGCCACACGACACTGCTACACTAAAAATGGCAGACATGAGAGTGTTGCAGAACATAGCTGGATGATGACGCTTATGGTATTTCTTATTAAGGACGAATTTCCTGACGCAGATATGAATAAGGTTATTAAAATGTGCATTATTCATGACTTAGGAGAAGCATTTACAGGCGATATTCCAACCTTTGACAAAACTAAAGAAAACGAAATAACAGAGAAAACAATGCTTACTCAATGGCTGAATAGCCTTCCCGACACTCAGCGAAATGAAATGACAAGTTTATTTGAAGAAATGGAAAAGCGTGAAACTACCGAAGCTAAAATTTTCAAAGCAATTGACAGCCTTGAAGCTCTCATTCAGCATAATATCTCCGACTTATCAACATGGATTCCTAAAGAATATGAGCTTAACAAAACCTATGCAGATGATAAAGTTGCATTTTCAGAATATCTCACGCTTTTAAGGGAAGAAATCCGTAAAGATACCATGAAAAAAATAGGTCACCAAGTTGATGACTAAAATAATATCATTATATTTAAAATTGGACATTGTTTTATCGTGAGTATTATGTTATAATATACATAATAAATCGGATTTTCGGAGGGGATTAAAATGTATTTATCTGAATACTGCGATGTCAATTATAATGATACTTATAATGTTGTGTTTGTAAAATGGAAAAAATTCTGCTGTTATGAAGATTACAGAAAGCCACTTGAAATAGCTTTGAATATTATAAAACAATTCAAATGTGATTATGTTGCTGACACAAGAAACGGATTTGAAAACATAGAGGAAGATACTAAATGGGTAGCCGATTATTTTATGCCCAAAACCGCTGAATATGGGTGCAAATGTATTTATTTTATCATTGATGATAATAATTCTCTGAAAGAAGAACTTGAGGGACAGGAAAAAGACTCGGAAAATCTTATTAAGTTCAGATATATTTATGATATAAAAGAAATAGCTGATACAAAATAGCTTTAAGGATTATACTATGATTAAAATCGAATTAAAGAATTATTCCGATTATATCTGTTATGCTGAAAGTATCAGATTCGGAAATATTTATCCTCTTTCCATTGTTCATAAATTTCAACAGGGAGATATTTTTGTAGACTCACTCTGCGATTGTAAAAATGTGCTGTTCTGGCATTATTGTGGATTTGCTTATATTTATGGTAAGTACAATCAGCATTTTCTTGAATCTGTATATGATATTATTATCAATAAAGAAAAAACAAATTCACGCAGATTTATTCTGTTTACTGATGATGAACATATAAAATCATTCTTTGAAAAGAAAGAAAAAATTGATATTCAGCTAAGATACTTTTACAAGTATAAAAACATAGAACTCACTAAAACTGCTGATTTGCCGCATAATTACACACTAAAAGCTATTGACAAAGAACTGCTATCAAAAATCAAAGGAAGAATTACACCATTTTTCTCCTGGAATGATGAAAACGAATTTCTTGCAAAAGGCAAGGGATTCTGTATTGTATCTGGCAATGATGTTGCATCATGGGCTTTTACATCTGCAATAAGCGATAATGAAATTGATATCGGAGTCGAAACTTCCGAAAAATACCAGCACAAAGGTTTTGCGGTAATTGTTGCAAAAGCTATGCTTGAATACATATTATCTGAAAACAAAATACCTGTATGGGCATGTCATTATCAGAATCTTGCATCCGCAAAATTAGCTGAAAAGCTTGGTTTTGACAAGATTGCTGAATGTTATGTTATAAACAGCAAATAAACTTTAAAGGAGGCATCGTCATGTGTGGACTGTTATCCAATTAAGAGTACAGTAATTGGAGGTTAAAAAAGTGACTTATAATATAAGAAAAATCCGTGAAGATGAATACAAACTTTTAGAAGATTTTATATACGAGGCAATTTTTATTCCCGATGGAGTAGAGCCTCCACCGAAAACTATTATCAATCAGCCCGATTTACAGGTATATATCAAGGACTTTGGAAAAGAAAAAGATGATATATGCTTTGTAGCAGAAGCTGACGATAAAGTTGTAGGTGCAGTATGGGTGCGTGATATGCATGATTACGGACATATCGCTGATGGTGTTCCGTCATTTGCTATATCGTTATATAAGCAGTACCGCAATTTCGGAATCGGTACACAACTTATGATTACAATGCTTGATGAGCTTAAAAAAAGAGGTTACGAAAGAACCTCGCTTGCTGTTCAAAAAGCAAATTATGCTGTAAGAATGTATAAGAAAGTCGGTTTTAGTATTATAGATGAAAACGATGAAGAATACATAATGGTTTGTGAGCTTAATTCTATATAAAATGGTTTTTATGTACCTTGATTATACAATGAATTCGTGATATAATAAGGTTAAACATACTATACGAAAGGAGCAATGCTATGGCACTTGAAAACAAGCTTGGAATAACAGATTCGGCTGAACTTGCCCGTGAAGAAGAACGAATCAGTAAGAAAAAAGCCGTTGAGCTTTTTGAAAGCGGATATCTTGATACACTTCAAGCAGGTACTTTCAAAGCTTTATCAGAAATACATCGTATCCTGTTAGAAGATATCTACGATTTTGCAGGTAAAATCCGTGACGTAAATATTGCTAAAAGCAATTTCAGATTTGCTCCTGTGATGTATCTTGAAGCAGCACTTCTTCATATTGAGCAAATGCCGCAATCGACATTTGATGAAATAATAGAAAAATATGTTGAAATGAATGTTGCTCATCCTTTCCGTGAAGGCAATGGTAGAAGCGGCAGAATCTGGCTTGACCTTATGCTGAAAAAAGAATTTCGGAAAGTTATTGACTGGAGCAGCGTTGATAAAGATGATTATCTTCTTGCTATGCAGCGTAGTCCTATAAGAGATATTGAAATCAAATATGTTCTGAAAAATGCTCTTACTAATGAAATCAATAATCGAGATATGTATATGAAAGGTATTGACACAAGTTATTACTACGAGGGATATATCACTTATAAATCTAGTGAATTATAGTTTTTTGCCTTCTGTTTCACGCAGAAGGCATTATTTTTTATTTGGGTTATGCTATAATCAAACTGTTTTCACATTCGGTATACAATATAACCATGATGTTCTTATTTATACTTTTTTCTCCTAACTTTTTGTCTTATCTTTGAACTAACGGCAGCTTTCTTCTGAAATAAGAGCGTGTTTAGAAAAAACATTTTCATTCTATTTCCCAAAATCGTATGAATTTTGTTTTTGGGAAATAGAAAAGATTTCCAATCAAATATAAATAACAGAATAGACAAATGCATAATTTTATGTTATAATAAGAAAAAACGGAGTACAAAAAATATAATGGAAATAAGAGAAATCAAGAATAATAAAAAACAATATCTTTCACTGCTTTTACTTGCCGACGAGCAGGAGGATATGATTGACCGCTATATCGATAAAGGCACAATGTATATTCTTGATGATAATGGTGTTAAATGCGAATGTGTTGTAGCCGACGAAGGAAATGGTATTCTTGAAATCAAGAATATTGCAACATATCCCGAATTTCAAGGTAAAGGATATGCTAGAAAGCTGATTGAATATATTTCAAAAAAATATAAAGAAAACTATTCTGTTTTGCAAGTCGGTACAGGTGACAGTCCGATGACTATTCCATTTTACGAGAAATGCGGATTTGTTCGTTCTCACATCATACCGAATTTCTTTACCGATAACTACGACCATCCAATTTTTGAATGTGGTATTCAGCTTATAGATATGATTTATCTGCAAAAAGAAATATAATTTCATTACGTAAAAATGGCGTTTTCAGCCTACTGATACAATGGAGGACTTATCATGAGCAAAAAACTTACAGCATATTTTTCTGCAAGCGGAGTAACTGCAAAGGTAGCGAAGTCACTTTCTGTGGCGGCAGGAACAGACCTTTTTGAAATCAAACCTGCTATCCCCTACACAGATGCAGACCTTAACTGGCAAGACAAGAATTCAAGAAGCTCCGTCGAAATGAGTAATCTGTCATTTCGTCCTGAAATAGCAGAAAAACTCTCTGATATAAACGAATATGATATTATATTCGTTGGATTTCCTATCTGGTGGTATATTGCTCCGACGATTATCAACACTTTTCTTGAAAGCTATGATTTTTCAGGAAAGAAAATTGTTCTTTTCGCAACCTCAGGAGGAAGCGGATTCGGTAAGACTGCTGAAAAGCTTGCTGACAGTTGCAAAGGCGCAGAACTTATTACAGGAAAGCTGTTTAACGGCAGACCTGATGCAGATGAACTTGCTGAATGGGCATCAGAGTTCTGATATACTCGAACGTAACAAGGAGTTAACATGGCAATTACGATTAATATTTATTATTACGGTAAAAATGGAAACGCAAGAAAATTTGCCGAAGAAATGACAAGCAGTGGAATTGTTGAGGAAATCCGTGCAGAAAAAGGAAATCTGAAATATGATTACTTCTTCCCTTTAAGCGATAATGAAACAGTGCTTTTAATTGACAGCTGGATAAATCAGGAGGCATTGGATGAACACCATGCTTCCGAGATGATGAGCAGAATACTTGAATTACGCTCGAAATACAACCTGCGCATGAAGGTAGAACGCTATGTCAGCGATGAAAACGGAATACCCGAAACAGATAAGCAGTTTATAAATGAATAACACAAATCATCCCGTTATCTTTTCAGATAACGGGCTTGTTTACATTCAAAGCATCATATTTATCTTATAAAATTAGTCCAGAGATGTTCTTCTTTTTCGGGCAGACCATATTTTTCTTTGCCAAGAGCTATACTTTTCATTAAGAATGTCATATTTTTAGCGAGAGTTCTCATAGACTGTAATCCCTCGGCATCCTGCAACGCATCATCTGCATTTGCACCATGAATACTGTTCCAGTATTGTCCCGATGCAACAGGCATTCCGCATATTGTAAAATACTTATTAAGCTCATCAAATGTGGATGAAAGTCCACCTCTTCTTGCAGAAACAACTGACGCTCCGACTTTCATAGTTTTATCGAATTTTGTGCTGTAAAACAATCTGTCAAGAAGTGCAATAAGTGTTGCATTTGCTGAGGCATAATACACAGGTGAGCCTACAACCAAGCCGTCACATTCCTCAAACTTCGGAGCAAGCTCGTTTACGATATCATCAAAAGCGCACTTCCCTGTTTCGTAGCAACTGCGACATGCAATACAGCCTCTTATCGGTAAATGACCTACCTGAATTATCTCTGTTTCAATATTTTCTGAGAGAAAAATCTTTTCCATTTCGTGAAGTGCTGTGTATGTACTTCCGTTTTTATGTGGGCTTCCGTTAATAATCAATACTTTCATTTTTGTACCTCCGAGTTATCTTTTTTAATTCTGACATAGTATTTTAATTCATCTTCATTATGAATATATCCACCATTGCTGAGCATTACTTTAAGTGACGCTTTAATATACTATTTTATACTAAACATATATACTCATACTAATTTTCATTTAAATAAAACCGTTCTTGCAATATAATTAGAAAAAGCGGAATAATAAGCTAATACATCAAGTTTAATAAGTTGTTCGTTTGAAAGTGACATATCCTACCTCCTAATTTAAATAAATTTTGTTGTAATGCACTTCAAAGTCATTATAATTTTCTAACTCATTATCTCCTTGATTTTCCTCTATAACAGCTTTCTTGTATTTGTCATAAAAGTCATCAGTATAAGTATAAATCTCTATATTAACACAATCTCCAGAATAATCACCATTAAAATCTTGGGGGAAGTATTCTCTGTATATTTTTTCTATACTATAATCTATCGTAGCATTATATGACGATGATGGTATGACTATACAGTAAGTTAAAGATAAATTGTATATATTAGCAATTTCTTTGAGCGAATCGTTTTCATCTATATGCTTGAATTGTGATGAAAATCCAAATCCGGATGTATTTCTTTCATTGGCTGACCAAAGAATTGTAAAACATTCGATATCAAGTTGTGATAGTATTTCATCCATCTGCTCTTTGAGCCATGGTTTCACAAGCGTAGTCATATAATTATCCCATTTAATAGTATATTCTTTTTCATTTTCAGTATTGATGACACGAACTGTATATGTTTCGTCTGATTCTGAATTATTAATTTTAAACTCAACATCACACCAACAATCCTGAATTACGCCGGGCACAATGCTGTGGCTTGCATCCTTTTCGCTACTGACAACTTGGAATTCTTTATCATATTTATTGTTCATATATTCCAAAGCCACTTCTGCTGCCTTATCGGTATCAAGCGATTTATATTCATCCCTTTTGTTTGGAGTTCTGTCACAACTACACATTACACCCAAAAGCATAACAGCACATAAAAATAAACTTAGTGTTTTTCTTATCATAAAATCACCCCTTAAAAATATTTGTATTTTATCAGAAATATATTATAGCAATGTCGCTTTAATATACTATTCTATTAGAGTGTTGAGAATCATTGCAACTTCAGCTTCAGAAATTATTTCAGTAGGTATTTGTTTTACTGCCATTATTAATCATCTCCATTCTTCAAATTCAATTTCGAAATCTTCCCCGATTCTTATATCTCCATGTAATTTATAGATTAGGTGTTCAGAATTAGGCCAATCATCAGTAACAAATGAATCATATTGTGTACGGTCATTTGAATATGCAATAGTAATACTACAAACTACCTTCTTTTCCTTTAATTTCTCAATCAATGCATTCATTTCTTCTTTATATAACGTCTCATCATGTTCATCAGGAAGTAAAATCATATAGCTAATGGAGGAATAGGTTCTGGATAAATACTGTTCTAAAGTTGGGATATCCTCACTACTATGGGTAGAAGCTGTTTTATAAATTGGCACATATCTTACTTTTGCATCTGTATAAACTTCTTGAGTCAATTCAGTCAATAAATCACGAACTTCATCTTCATAAATGTACGAAACATAATTATCGCAAAATCGTTTTTCTCCCGTTTCTGCATCAAGAAGGCATCTTGCATATATCATCTCATCGGGATATTTATCACTTGCCACGAAAATCTCAAATGACTCTTTTGTTGGCTGATATACATCTTTTGGTCTGATGTAAGTAAACTCTTCGTCATATTTTTCATTCATATATTCAAGAATTTCATCAACAGTGAATTTATGATTATTCTTACAGCCACACATCACACCTAAAAGCATAACAACGCATAATAAACTCAGTGTTTTTCTTATCATAAAATCGCCCCTTATAAATATTTGTATTATGAATTAAGAATATATTATCGCAATGACACTTTAATATGATAATTCGTTTACTACATTATATATCTTTTTATATAAAAATGCAAATACATTTTTGAAGTATTGAACTGATTTGCGAATTATGATATAATAAATGATATCCTGTGTAACGAAAGGGAAAAATTATGAATATGAACTCAATATCTGATGTATATAAAAGATTAAAGACAAATCCTTCCGATAATACAAAATATGATTATACTGATAACTCAATCGTATTCATCAATGATACATATAATCTGAAAGCGTATAATCAGAAAAAGAATATCATTGTTTATTTATCTTTTGACGGGCAGAATTTCTCTTTTATAGCTCCTGACTATGAGAATCTGTATAATCTTTTTTCTGATATTAATGCAGGGAAAATTACGATTGACCGAATGTCAGATGTAAATATCATTATAAAAGGCTATGCAAGGAATAAGACTCCGAAATTCAGTATAATCAAGGCTGTTTTATGTTCGGTTATAGGTATTATAGGCACTTTATTCGGATTGATTATGACGCTGTTTATTCCGTTTGCGTCTATTAAAGAAAAAGATTATACTCTGTTCGGAACACTGCCGATTTACATTGCTTTTTTACTTATAGGTATCGCTTTTATCAGATACGGAATAAAACAACACAAATATAAACGACGTATTATACCAGAAATATTCGGATATGCAATAACGGTTTTTTCTTCCGCAATAATTACAGTGGGACTTATTGATGATTACGGAAAATATACCACAGATACTATTGGCGGATGTGCTGTTCTTGTATTATTTATGATAATAGGACTATTTATAATTATAGCAAGCAAAAAAGCTCCTGAAGAAGATAAAAATATGTTTCTTACAAGAGTTCCTTTACTCCCTGATACGGAGCAGGCTGATAAAATATTCTGTTATATGGATGAACTCTGTATATATGGCAAGGTTGATTTTGATGAAATATCATCAACAGGCAGAAATGCTGATAATGAAATTGATTTATTTATGAGATATTGTGCTGATAGGTTATCTATTCCGATTGATGATACTCTGCTGTTTGAGGAATTGCTTGAGATATTGTCTGAATCTGTTATTGACAGATTTGATAATTCAAATGTATCAAAATACTATTACTATGATGATGAAGAAGAATATGATTGAATATGAATTAAGGGCGGAAAATTTTCCGCCCTTTAAGTTTTATTTGATTTCACAGACACTCTTAATCCAACCTGTTACGCCATTTGGGATATGAGTATCGGCTGGTTTACCGCTATCAAACATAAGATTATGCTGAATCCAGTTAATCATACAATGCTGTCCCATTTCAAAACCGTAGAAAACAGAGGAAACTCCTCCGTCACCGTTATACACCCACTCAGGAAAGAAACAGATACAATTATCAAGCTTTTCAAGTGCTTCAATACGTGGCTGAATACATTCATTAAAATCAGCCATTTCGTCATGTCTGCCATGTGCAATAATGAGATTTGTACCAGCTTCTGTAATTCTTTTGAGTGAATTGTCATCAGGAATATAAAATGATGAAATCGGAATAGCTCCGTCAAAATATCCGCAGTATGTTTCAATGAGATGCCATGTAAAATATCCGCCTGATGAAGCACCCATTACGAATTTTTTGCTTATATTTTCACTGTATTGCTCACATACCTTATCATAAATCGCTTTAATCGGCTCAGCATGCTCATAAGACCATGTACCCTCTATTTTACCGTCGTGCAGACGTTCTTCATTGGCAAGAGGAACGATTATGAAAGCTCCGCCCATTTCACTCTGATATTTTGGTGAGGCATACTGCTCTGCTCCACAGCACATAATCCAGCCCTCTTCCATGAGAGAGTTACTTGCTCCGTGAAGCCACATAAGAATTGGATATTTTTTTGCAGGGTCTGCACCATGCTTGATAGGGTTATAGACATAATAGCGGATATCCCCTGTTGTTTCACATGGATAAACATACTTATCGAATAAATCAAAGTATATTTTGCTTTTGTATGTGTTTTCATAGCTGATAAACTCATCTTCTCTGAGGTATTTTGCCCACTCAGGTACAGCTGTTTTATCCTGTTCGAGTTTTTTAAAATCCGGTAATGCCATAGTTATTCCTCCTGTCAGTTAGCATAATTATTTCTTGTAAGAAATTATATCATATTATGTTAAATAAATCAAGATATGTATAGTGATTTCATTTATATTATCCTAACAAATTAATAAACTTTAATTATTCGCTTTTATTGTACATTTGTACAGATTTAACATTATTTATTATACATTTCAAATAAAATCGCAATATTTCACTTGAACATTTAACAAAAAAGCAATATAATATAATTGTAAATAGTATAATGTGTTAATTGCAATATTCATTTTAATTAAATTTTTTATTTTTAGAAAGCGAGGAATGGTACATATGAAGAAAAACTTATTGAAAAAGGCTTTCACAGGCTCACTCGCCGCAATTCTAGGATTTTCATTCACACCTGTGACAAAGCCTATGGCTGCAAACGCCGCTGACCTGTACGAACAGGGTACTCATGGTGGTCTTGACTGGGAGCTTTTGAACGAGGATGATAAGGGAACAGCCAAAATGGAACTTAAAGACTACGGCGGGTTTATCGCTGAATGGAACAAAGTTGAATACTATCATGCCAAAACAGGTAAGAAATGGGCATCAAATTCTCCTACATGGGAGTCTGTTGGTGATATCAAGATGTATTATGACGCAGATTACAGACCAAACGGCAACTCTTATCTTGCTGTTTACGGCTGGACAAAAAATTCTCTCGTTGAATTTTTCATTATCGAGAACTATGGCACATGGCGTCCACCGGGAGGACAGGGACAAGTTGGTACTATCACAGTAAACGGACATATTTACGATGTTTACAAGGCTATGCGTTATTATCAGCCTTCTATTGTTGGTACAGCTACATTTCTACAGTACTTCTCTGTTCGTCGTGACAACGACAAGAGCTCAAAGGGTGTAATTGATATTTCAGAGCACTTCAAGCAGTGGGAAAAGCTTGGTCTTGATATGGGTTCAGAGCTTTATGAAGTATCACTCGTTGTTGAAGGATATCAGTCAAGCGGTTATGCAGAAGTTAAGAAAAATATCATAACTATAGATGGTAAAACTATCAACAAGTTTGACCAAACAGATGATACAGAAATTCCTCCTGAACCAACGAAACCAATGGAACCTGATGAAAACGGTCATTATATTAATGAATCATTTGAATCGAGTACCGGCGATTTCGCAAGCATAGGTAATTCTATAGTGACCAATTCATCAAATGAAAGTAACAGTGGAAGCAAATCGCTTGCAATAAGCGGACGTACTGATTCATGGAATGGTGCGGCAATTAATCTCGACGAATATACATTCAAAGCAGGAGAAAGCTATGGCTTCAGCGTAATGGCTATGCAGAATGAAACTTCATCAGAAGATTTCAACCTAACTCTCCAGTATACAGATTCCTCAGGTACAGAACAGTATGCAGATGTTGCAACTGCAACAGGCTCTAATGGTGAGTGGGTACAGCTTTCAAATCCAGGATTTAAAATTCCTGACGATGCTTCAAATATGCTTCTATACGTTCAAACAGTAGATACAACGACTGATTTCTATATTGACGATGCAATTCTTGCTCAGGAGAACAAAATCAGCTCAACACCTTCATCAAAGGCTATGCGTGGAGATATGAATAATGATAGTGAAATTGATATTTATGATCTTCCGCTTATGAGAAAAGCTGTTCTGAATAGCTTCTCAGGTTCAGCAACTTCCGCAGCAGCTGATATTGACGGTGATGGTAATATTGCTATAAATGATGCTGTTCTTCTTAATCAGTATATTTATGGAAAAATAAGCAGCTTCCCTACTGCAAATAATACGGATGCATAATCATTAATTGCTATTTTAATTCAAACATATTTAAAGCGACTAAGAGAAATCTTGGTCGCTTTTCTTATGCAATATTGAAACTACTATCAATGGATAATCAGCATTAAGATAAATTTATTAACTTCTAATGCTTGTCAATTATTATAGGATTGCACAAATTTCATATTCACGTTTATTCAGATTTAACAAATCAGCGTTTTTTTACTTGCATAATTCACAAAAATGTAATATAATATTATTATAGATAGATAACGGAATACAGGGGATACCACATTTATGTGCAATTTAATTCCACAAGTAATTAATTATTTTTTAATTTCAGAAAGTGAGGAATGATTCACATGAAGAAAGGCTTATTTAAAAAGGCTTTCACAGGTGCACTCGCTGCAGTGGTCGGATTTTCATTTATGCCTGCGGCAGAGTCTATGATTGCAAAAGCTGATGACCAGTGCGATCAGGGTACTCAGGACGGTCTTGACTGGGAGCTCTGGAATCAGAATCGTCAGGGCACAGCAAAAATGGAGCTTACAGGTAATGGTGGTTTTATCGCTGAATGGAGCGGCATTGAAAACTATCTTGCCCGTACAGGTAAGAAATGGGCATCAAATTCTCCTACATGGGAGTCTGTTGGTGACATCAAGATGTATTATGACGCAGATTACAGACCAAACGGCAACTCTTATCTTGCTGTTTATGGCTGGACTCGTAAAGATCTTGTTGAATATTACATCATTGAAAACTTTGGTACATGGCGTCCACCGGGAGGACAGGGACAAGTTGGTACTATCACAGTAAACGGACATATTTACGATGTTTACAAGGCTATGCGTTATAATCAGCCTTCTATTGATGGTAATACTACATTTCCACAGTACTTCTCTGTTCGTCGTGACAACGACAAGAGCTCAAAGGGTGTAATTGATATTTCAGAGCACTTCAAGCAGTGGGAAAAGCTTGGTCTTGATATGGGTTCAGAGCTTTATGAAGTATCACTTGTTGTTGAGGGATATCAGTCAAGCGGTTATGCAGAAGTAAAGACAAACTACATAACAATGGATGGTAAGGCTATTAATACAGGTGCTAAGCCTGACTGGATTGACGATCCGATTATTGAACCTGAACCACCTAAGCCAATTGAACCGGATGCAAACGGACATTACATCAATGAAACATTTGAATCGGGTGAAGGCGATTTTGCAGGCAGAGGCGCTGCAACTGTAAAAAGTTCATCAGCTGAAAGCAACAGCGGAAGCAAGTCACTTGCAGTAAGCGGACGTACTGATTCATGGAATGGTGCGGCAATCAATCTCGATGAAAACACATTCAAAGCCGGAGAGAGCTATGGATTCAGCGTTATGGCAATGCAGAATGAAACTTCATCAGAAGATTTCAAGCTTACTCTCCAGTATACAGATTCAACAGGTACGGAACAGTATGCTGACGTTGCAACTGCAACAGGCTCTAAGGGTGAATGGGTACAGCTTGCAAATCCGAGCTATACAATTCCTGATGGTGCTTCAAGCATGATTCTTTACGTTGAAACAGTTGATTCGACACCTGATTTCTACATTGATGACGCAATTCTCGCTCAGGAGAACAAAATCAGCTCAACACCTTCATCAAAGGCTATGCGTGGAGATATGAATAGTGATAATGAAATTGATATTTATGATCTTCCGCTTATGAGAAAAGCTGTTCTGAATAGCTTCTCAGGTTCAGCAACTTCCGCAGCAGCTGATATTGACGGTGACGGAAATGTTGCTATAAATGACGCTGTACTTCTCACTCAGTATATTCTTGGTAAAATCAGCAAATTCCCTGCTGTGACTACAACAACTACTGCTACTACAACAAAGCCGAAAACAACTACAACGACAACTACAAAGCCATCATCATCTTCGGGTAATGGTTCAAGTTACATGGAGAAGATAAAGAATACAATTACAAACAATGTTCCTTCAAATATTACAGCTAACTCAAATAATGGCTGTAAGGAAGAAAAAATCACTTACTACTCATCAGTAGCTAAGAAGAATAAGAAGGCTGTTGTTATTCTTCCTCCGAACTACTCGACAAGCAAGAAATATCCTGTAGTTTATGTAAACCATGGTATTTTCGGTAATGAAAATGATATGGTTGGTTACTGTAAATCAATCGGTGGAAATCTTATGGAAAGCGGCGAGGCAGAGGAAATGATTCTCGTAAGCTGTGCTATGTATACAAGCCAGAATTCTGACCAATGTGCTGGCTTTACAGCTGAAGAATGTGCTAAATATGACGCATTCAGAGAAGACCTCATTGAATGTCTTATGCCTTATATGGAAGAACACTACTCCATTAAGACAGGCAGAGAAAACACAGGTATCTGTGGCTTCTCAATGGGTGGCAGAGAATCACTCTACATAGGAATTACACGTCCTGAATACTTTGGTTATATTGGTGCTGCATGTCCTGCACCGGGTATCACACCTGCACAGGACTCATTCATGGTTCACCCAGGTAATATGCAGCCATCTGAATTCAAGATTCAGAATCACGCTTATGATCCATATATTCTTATGATTACAGGCGGTACAAATGACACTGTTGTTGGTACATTCCCTAAGCAGTATCATGAAATGCTTACAAACAATAATCAGCCACATATCTGGCAGGAAATCCAGGGTGGCGGTCACGATTCTGTTTGTGTAAATCCGCTTATGTATAACTTCCTTAAGAATGCATTTAAGGCATAATCTGTACGAATAAAACTTCAATAACAAGCAAAACACCGCACAAGAATTTATCATTCTTGTGCGGTGTAATTTTATACATTTATTATTGATTATATCCATTCGGATTATTTTTCTGCCAGTTCCACGAATCACGGCACATATCCTCGAGATTCTTTTCTGCTCTCCAACCGAGAATTTCAGCTGCTTTATCAGCGTTGGCATAAAGTTCAGCAAGATCTCCTGCACGTCTTGGTCCGTAAACATGCTTTACTTTAATTCCGTTTACTCTCTCAAAGGTGCTGACAATTTCAGTGACGCTGTACGGGGTTCCTGTACCGAGATTAATTATCTCGACGCAATTATGGCTGAGGATATAATCAATAGCTTTAACGTGACCTTTTGCAAGGTCAACAACGTGGATATAATCACGAGTGCAGGTTCCATCATGGGTTGGATAATCATTTCCGAAGATTGTAAGGCATTCCCTCTTGCCTACAGCAACCTGTGAAACATACGGCATAAGATTGTTAGGGATTCCCTGTGGATCCTCGCCAATTATTCCCGATTCATGAGCGCCGATAGGATTAAAGTATCTGAGAAGAATCACAGATAAGTTCTCGTCAGCTTTTGCGGCATCCTCAAAAATCTGCTCCATCATGGATTTCGTCCAGCCGTATGGGTTAGTACAAACTCCACGCTTCATTGTTTCGGTATATGGAACGGGATTGTTTTCTCCATAGACAGATGCACTTGAAGAGAAGATGATATTATTCACACCATATTCACTCATTGTTTCAAGAAGTGAAAGTGTTGTATCGATATTGTTACGATAATACATTATAGGTTTCTGAACTGACTCCCCGACTGCTTTGAGTCCTGCAAAATGAATAACAGCATCAATTCTATTCTCCTTGAAAACTTCAAAGAGCTTTGCATTATCCTTGATATCAAGCTCATATAGCTTGACTGTTTTGCCTGTGATTTTTTCAACTCTACGGATTGCTTCCGGAGAGCTGTTTGAATAGTTATCTACAACGACAACTTCATAACCTGCGTTTAAAAGTTCAACAGCAGTATGTGAGCCGATATAGCCTGCTCCGCCTGCTAATAATATTGTAGACATAGTATACCTCTTTTTAGTTTATTATATGCTTTTCGTCTTACATTATAGCATATTAAAGAGGGGGTGTCAAATTATTGAACTGATACAAATTATTTATAATGAGATAAAAAATAATTATATAATTGCGTTTACTTTGTAATTTTAAACCAATAACTATTAACCCTTAATTGATTTAATAAATCTTCCTCTTTACAATCATTTGATTTTGCATATCTTATTAAATTCGAGCAGTAGTCAATAATTGCGTCACTTAGATCATATAGTTGACAATTAATAAGTTCTATTTTCATATTTCTTTTTTTAAGGATATTATAGAAACTATTAAATTCAATCTGGAGAATATTCTCTTCTGAACCAACACTATGTCCTAACATTTTTAGCATCGTAATTGCATTATATGTGTTTTTTAAGCTTATAAATAATTGCCCGCCATTATTTAATAAGCTATATGCATATTCTATTGTCTGCTCAGGCTCTTTGTAACTATTAATACTATCGCCAATAATAATATAATCAAACTTAGTTTCCTTAAAGGAATTTATTAAGTATTCATGTCTGTCACAAACAACGTCATCACATATCGTTTTTAAATCAATATAATATTTTGCATCAGATGTAAAAGCATGCAATTGTAGATCTATAACATTAAATGTTCTCAAACAATTTTTAATATCTAAAATCGGTGTTCCACATTTTACATCTATACCCAAAACTTTAACATTATTTTTATCAGCTGGAGGTGTTATTTTCTTTTCTATATAAGGAAATACAAAATTATTAACATCATCCCAAGGATCAATACCATAATACTTTTGATTAAAGTTTTCTCTTCCTTCTTTTAATGATTTTTGGTATTCTTCTGAATTCTTATTCTCCATATGAAAAACATCATGAGCATGATGCACCCAGGTATCACAGGCAAGAACTGCTTTATACCCTGCTCTACGAACACGGAAACTTACATCATCATCGCCAAAATCGTGCATGAAGCCTATATCGAAAACGGGCCCTATTGCTGATAAACATTCACGCGTAAATAATGTACCAAGCGTTATAAGTCTAATTCTTTCTTGCCACTTTAACGGATTAGAAATGTTATAATCTGCTGCATTTTTTTGCATTTCATCATAACTATCAAAAGATAAATCTACACACTGCAAATTACTTACATTTGAAGAAACAGGATTAACCATACCTATTCTATAATCAGACTCGGCACATTTAATTAAATTTGAAAGCCAATTAGGAGTAACAATTACATCATTTGGAAGATGTACAAAATACTTACCGTCAATATGCTTATTAATATATTGATAAGCAAAGGGAGCTCCAATATTTTCCTTAATATGTATTACAACTTTATCTTTATAATCAATAGCATTAAAAAATTCAAGTATTCCTTCACCTTGTTCATTTTCATTATATACAAGAACAAGTTTATATTTTATATCCTTAGTATTATCAAGAACACTTTGAATGCATAATTTTGTAATATCAAGTCTATTATATGCTACTATGCCAATTGTTACATCCACAGAATCATTTAATTTATATAATACTTGTTTTCTATTATAATAAACATCATATTTAGAATTTATATCATCTGTTTCGTTTTTATATTCATTTTCCATATTCTTTTCTTTTATAAAAACATTAAATCTTTCAGCAACTAATTCAGGGTTTGAACATAGTTTAACTATAAAATATTCTATCATTGAGATGGAAATCAGCTTATTGTTTATTACAGCCTTTAATTCTTTACTTTGGACATTATCATTTTCTTCAAGAACTTTTACAAGTTTTATTGCAAGTTGAATCTTTGCAATAATATACTCTTTATTTCTTCCGCCATCAAATATATGAATATTATTACATTGTCGTTCATAAAGAAATACTTCTATCATATATATAGTATATCTTAAGTCTTCATTATTATTTATTTGATCAATAAGCCACTGACATTCACTATAGTAATTTATTACTTGATTTATGTTTCCAACAGCAACGTTTTCCCATACTAAATCAACAAAGCAACATCTCATAAAATCGATATCACCGTTTTTTATTCGACATACATCTTCCCAAGGAACATCACTTATTCCATTCCAAATATCCTTAACACATTCAAGTTTATCATCTGTTAGATTGCCAGATTGCCATATGTCCATTAATCTTATTTGATCACCTATAATCCATGGAAGTGACGTTCCTGATTTAATAACAAATTCTTTCTCATCATTATATATATATGGAAGATTATTATTTGCATAATACCAGTTATATCCCCATACTTTAAACACACTACTATCAATATTCTTTTCAATCGGCAAGTTTATTATATGTTTTCCAGCCTCAGCCTTCAAAACTTGAATATTGCATTTATGAAGTTCTGACAATTTTTTAAATAATATAGCAACAATAGGGAAGTTTAAATATCCATTTTCATCTGGCTTTATATTTATATATTCCGCCATATCTTTATCCCAGTTTAAATCTGCTAGTATTTTTCTTCTATTCAATATAGTACAATCCCACGATGTAACCAACCATGCCCAATCATGATAAAATTTTACAGGATCATCATAATACTCATCAACTAAATCAACGGTATGATATGTTTCTATTGCACGAAGAAAAATCACATCTGGATTTGATTCAGCTGACACAAGTATTCTTTTTATAATATCCTCAGATGGATAAACTCTATCTTTCACTACCCATACATAATCGTAATCTTTATTCTTATCAAATTCTGAGCCAGTAAATATCGCTTTCTTTTTTTCAATACCAACTGTCTCATCCATTTTTATATAATAAAGATTTTTAAAACTGTAGTATTCTTTTATAACTTCCTCTGTAAAATAATCAGAACTTGAATCAAAAATATATATATCTATTCCATATTTATTAAAATCTTGCAATATTCTTTTTAAAATCTTTTTAATAAAATTCGATCTATTGTATGTTGGAATACAATATGCTATATTACCAATATAGTTCAACGTTAATCTCCTCTCTATGCTAAGTCTATGTTATATGAATCTATATTTTCCCATATAAAACGTTTTTCCCTTCCAACCATTTTCTAAAAGTTGTTTTTTTAAAACAACGCAATCAGTCGAAGAAATAAGCGAAACAATTACATCAATTTTTTTATTAAACTTATGAATATCCTTTATATTATTTACTTTTAACCCATGACAATTCATACCAATTTTATACTCGCTACTATCAAAAATATATTTAATATTCCAGTTTTTCATATCATACTTCTCATACATATTATCAATTCCCATACTAACCCCCCAAAGTGCAACATTATATCGTTCACCTTTAATTTCACTTAAAATTTCTTCCAGTTCTTTTTTAAGCTTTATATTATATAATTCACAAGCTCTTTTTAATGAATTCTTTTTAAAGTATTCTTTTAAATAATTACTCCCCTCTAAATTTGTTATGGACTTAGAAAGCATATGATTATACTTATATGCTTCCTCAAAATCAACTTCAACTATTTTAAAGAATTGTTCCTCTAACGAATCTATAAGAGCAAGTGCTTTTGGAGTTCTAGGTAATATCAATGAGTTTCCATACTTATTGTAATGCATTTGGTTTTCACTTCCCCAATGATCTCCAATAATAAAATCTGCATAACTTAATTCTATATTTTTAAATTTACAATTATAACAAGAATCGCGTTTTATTAATCTATATGCTTTTTCAAAATATGTTTCATTCCATTTCATACTTTCAATAATACCATTTTCAAACCCCACTTGAAAATAACATGGTAATACATAAGGATTCTTTACTCTAAATATAAACGAACTAACTTTGCTTTCATATTTGTTTTCCATTTCTTCAATTAGCTCACTTAATACGCGGCGACTTGTATAACCTCCACAAATCAATTCACATAAATATAGATTATTTATATTCACATTTGTATTAATATATTTCTTCAACGAAGCAATAACACATGGCAATCCAATAACTAAAACTTTTTTACCAACATTCAACTCACTTTTTACACATTCAAATAGTTTATTATTATTTACTTCTGTATATTTAGAACCTTTAAAAACCTCTAATTCTTCCTCTGTATATGCAACATCATATTCAGGTATAAAATTATCTCCATATTTAACTCCAAATACGCATCCACCTTGTTCTATTATTTTTTTAGAAATGGCATTTGCAAAACCACCTGACGTACTTGTTAATAACTCTATATTATCAACAAGATACCCAGTATATGCTTTTTTATCAAATAAATTCACCATTTTATTTAAATTAGTTTCTAAAACTGGGCAGACATCTTTACAATCACCACATTCAATACATAAATCCTCATCAATACAAGGATATAAGAAACCCAAATCATTTGGTTTCATAGTTATAGCCATACATTGGCAGACTGAAAGACAAACACTACATCCGCAACAATCACTTATATTAGCAATATATTTACTCACATTAATCACCTCTTATGATTTTACAAATGTAGTGATTTGAGAATACATTTCAAAACTTTTTTTTCCCAATAATTGTTCTAATCTACATATAGCATCCTTACTTCCATTGTACGTTGTTATAAACATATGATCAAAATTAATTTCTTTTAATTGTTCGCCTTTAATAATAGACACACCATATAATTCACCCTCAACATATTTGTCAACAATTAATTTTAATTTTGCCTTCGGATATAATTCTGTTATTATATCATGAACAAAACGACAATGTGCCCCCGCTCCCCATATAGCATATGAAAAATTATCATACCCTATTTTATTTACTACATCTTTTATAGTATCATATATTTTTTTATTTAAAATTGTTCTTTTTCTATTAGTGTAATACTCATCCAACTCAATTAACTCTTTTTCTGCATCTTTCCCACCTAACATAGATTTTTTCAAGAATGAAATAATCTTTTTTCGTGCAAATGAAAGGTCAATAGATCTTGGATTCCAGTCGATATTCGTTATATCTTCTACAGTATAAAGAGGTAAATACTTATCAACCCAACCAAATCTATAATCAAAATTATTCCTAATTAATATTACAGGTATCCCCATAGCAATACATGGAATAGCTATATGAAGTCTTCCTGTTATCATCAATCTTGCTTCTCTTTTATACATTTCCATTCGCTTACTTGCAACTTCTTTTTGTCTTATATCTTCTTCCTCAGTTACAGGATATACATTATATGGAACAGAATTTTGCAAGTAAACTGCATCTTTCTTTATACTTTCAGGTATATAATCATTAACTTGCTCTGGAATATCAATTATAAATACTTTTCCTTTGTCTGGAACAACAGTTCTCGGCTCAAAACACACAGTAAAGCAACCCATAAGATACGCTCTAATACCATATTTTTTTAACAATGTTTTTGTGTACTCATCCCTACAGCCTATTGGTTCATTTTTTTTAAAATAATCTAATAAATCAGGTTCATCTATAAAAATATCCTTAAAAAGAACTAGAGAAATAAATATAGGCT